>DDLT01000162.1 GCA_002340265.1 Lentisphaeria bacterium UBA2565
TTTTGCCGCGTCCATAGCGCTTCCGCCACCGATACCGATCACACAGTCCACACCTTCAGCTTTCGCCAGTGCAACACCAGCTTCAACTTGAGTAAGTTTTGGATTTGCGGTGATTTTGTAATGTGTTACAGTTTCAACGCCGTTGTCGTTTGCAAGCTTTTCAACTTTGTTCAGCAAGTCTACGAAAAATCCGTGATCTTCGTAAGATACAAGCAACGCTTTTTTACCAAGTTTTGCAACTTCTTCACCTGCTTTTGATACTTCTCCGGCACCAAAAACAACTTTTACAGGGTTATAAAATTCGAAAGAATTCATTAGGCAGTCTCCTCTGAGAGTTCTGAGTTCAAGCCGCACGCTTCGATAGCGCCTTTATTGCGGCGAATTAGTATAAAGAATAAAACAAAAACAGCTGAAATGATTACGCTGAAGGTAATCGGTGTGCATTCACATGGAGTCGATCCGACCGGCATTACGCCTGTCCAAAGTAGAATTGGCTGAAGCGTTCCCATAAATGTCAATGCGAAAGTTGGTGGATCGATATGTGTATCACCGTGGTAAACAAAAAGTACGGCAAACACTTCACACATAAAGCCGCAGGTCATTGCCATTGCAAGTCCCCAGTAGATAGAACCAGTTCCTGTCGCTCCCAAAAATGCGGCTAGTGCAATATGGTGGAATACCGGAATTTTAGTTCCGTACTGTAGATAAATAAATGAAATACAACCGAAACCGAAGATAAGGAGTCCGGATTGAGGTATTTTAAGGGCAGCATAAGCAGCTGGAAGGCCTACTGCAAAACTGACAAGAAGCACTTGCCCCCAGTCGGACTGCCAAGGAACCCAGCAACCTTTGTCATCTGAAATCCAGCGATTTTTACCTTTCGGCACATCACCCAATACACCGGTTTTACCAAAACACACACGAGTTAAAATCATACAGATAATGATGGCCAGAGCAATTGCGTTCGTGGAGCCTAATCCTTTAAACTCTTTCCCATTTTCAAGAATTGTTCCTAATTCAGGGAGTGCGCCGCCAGTAAATGCAGGAAGTTTACTCAAACCCCAAGTCAGCAAGGCGCCTAATACACCGAAAATACCACCAACTAGAAGAACAGATTGATTGTTCAAACCAAGAAGACTCGTACAGATGTCACGGCCATTGTCATGAACACCGATTTTCTTTGCATAAGCCGCTGCTGCTGTTCCTCCGGCAAATGCCGCCTGAGGACCGACGAAAGCACCCCATGTAATAGCTAAATCCGTAGAAACTGCACCCTGCGATGCCATCGCCACAGCACTGCCGATTAGCGCGCCGAATCCGCAAAGTACAAATGATGGCAATGCCCCGATTGCCGCACCAAAAATCCCCCCGCAAAAAGCCATTACGAGAAACAACACATCAAATTCTCCAAACATACAAATCTCCTAGTTTATTTAAAATTTGGTTCCAAATATAAATCTTTTTACACCTCCATCAAGGCAGTTTTCTGATATACCGGTTTATTCTAAATACAGAACTGTGCTTTGATAAAATTCTCAAAGTTAACATCTACATATAGAATAAATAAGACAAGAGGTTAGATTTGAAAGATTGATATATAAAACAAGAAAATTAACATAAATTCTGGAGCAATTATGGCAAAAGAAGCAAGTAGATACAGCGTTCCCAATCTTGAGCGCGCATTGGTAATGCTGGAAGTTCTGGCACAGCACCCGGAAGGGTTGAACCTGACAAAGATCACAGAAAAGTTATCAATTCCACAAAATGCGGCGTTTCGTATCACCCATACATTGGTAAATCACGGTTTTTTGCATCGCGATCCGGACAGCAAAGTGTTTACAATTACTAAGAAAATGCTTTCTTTAGGACAGTGTGCAGTGGCGCATGAACACATTATTGAATACGCGTTGCCGAATATGCGTGAACTTCGTGATAATGTGAACGGTACGGTTTATCTTGGTACGCTTCTAGATAACGAAGGAGTTATTATTGAACAGGCGCCCGGCGGACACCCTTTCAAACTTTTCGTAGATCTTGGAACTCGTTTTCAGCTTCACTGTAGTGCACCGGGAAAAGCAATTATGGCCTTTCTTCCGGAAACAGAACAGGAAACGCTACTGGGTAAAATTAAATACACAAAGTATAACGAACGTACACCGGGTAAACGTGAACTTCGCAAAGAGCTGTCCGAAGTTGCAGAAATTGGTTACGGAATTGATCGTGCCGAGCAGTTTGACGGCGTGCATTGTATCGGTGCTCCGATTTTTGATTCGACAGGTTATCCAGTTGCCGCAATCTGGGTGTCGTCACCATCGGTAGGAATGCCGGAAAATGATTTTCCGAAAATAGGCAAACAGGTAAAAGAAACCGCAATGGAAATCTCCCGTCGCCTAGGATATGCGTTAATGTCAAAAGATCCGCTTAGTGAATCTATTATGAAGTAAGGCATTGCCGAGCAAGAGCTCGGCATTTCATCCAGTTTACTTTCCTTTTAGGTAGGTGAGGGCTTCTGCCGCTGAAGTGACGCCGAATTCGATGATTTGAATGTCGGCGACGTCTTCGATGACAAATGGGTCGGTTGCCAGAGTTGCATCCAGTTCCGCCCGATTTGTAAAGGAAGCCAGAACCACGCCGCCGTTTCCTTCCGGTTTGCGTCCGGATGCCAGAAAATTTCCGTTGGCGAACTGTTCTTTCACAAATTTCATGTGACCCTCACGGAGCGGTTCAACTTTTTCCGCTCCGACCTTATAAGTAATATCAATAACAAACATCTTTTTTCCTTTATTTTGGAAGCTTTATAATCTGACCTACTTTGATCAGGGTGCCTTTCAGCTGTGGATTCAGCTTCATAATTTCAGGTACTAGGTTGCCATTTCCCAACTCTTTACGGGCGATTGAGAAAAGGGAATCTCCGGCTTTGACCTGATAGTCCACGGTTTCGACAATCCCTGTTTTATCACCTTTAAACATAATTTCTCCGACTGTTACTACCTCTTTTCCTTTGGTCAGGCGGAAAGTTAAATCTTGACTTGTTTCGTTTTCGCGTCCGTAATTTGTGTAAACTTCTGCCTGTAAAGTAACTGCTCCGGAAATCTTCTGTGAACGACTTCCGTAATAGTTTGCCTGAATTTTGTATTTCCCCGATCTCGCCACTTTTACCATATACTCTTCCGGTCCGTACCCCTGAGTGAAGTCACGCGACATTCTTCCTCCATTAATTGTACGGTTATGACTGTAAAAACACTTTTCACCGGAAGGTTCTGTAACCCAGAGATCCATATCGGTGTTATCAGCATCCCAGTTCAGGACAATTCGAACATCGACATCAATCAACTTTTTCAAACGATGGTCAATATTCGGCATTTCAACATTTTCACGTTTCGCTTTAGCGATGATTTGGTTTAGTTCTACCAACATAATTTTTTCAATCTGGTCAAATCGATCCCAATCTTTAAGAACTGCCTGATAAAGGAGTTCTGCGGCTTGTGGATACTTTTTCATTTTTGCCAATGTTAATGCCAAGTCACGGTAGGATTGCGGTTCTTCTTCACGCATTTCCAAAACAGTTTCAAAAAGTCCACACGCCAGTTCCAGTTTGTTCAACTGAACAAGTCGATGTGCAAGAATTCTGACCAATGCGGCGTTCTCAAGTTCCATTTCAGCGATATTGGAAAGCACACGGATTCCCAGTTTTTCGTTTTTGGAGTTCAGAAAGAAATCGCTACAGTCAAGGAAAAATGCCGGAGAGGTTCCGAACTCCTCTTTTTCTGAAAGGTACACTTTATAAGCGTCTTTGGCATTTTTCATTTTTGAAAGATAAGGTGCATCAGGTGTCCAAGGTTTTATGGAAATACGGGCATTATTGCTTTTTGAACCTTTAGCAGTAGATTTCCCTGCAGCCTCACCCCAGGCTACTTGTGATCTAAAGCTGTGTACTTGGCGACTTCTTGCATTAGCAACTGTGTTAGAGTCGGCACGTTCACTATAAACTCCCATGGGTTCTGAAATTTCTTCCAGCTCTTCTACTTCTTCATCTCCAAAATCACCTCCAAAACTATCTTCCATTGTCTCTGATTGAGCGAGCTCTACTGTTATTTCATCAACTTCAACGCCTTCAGCGAATTCATCATCCCCGAAATCATCAGCAAACTCATCGTCATTACCTGACGCAGAGACAGCGCGTACAGCCATTGGATCTATAGGAGTATCAGCAAACTCATCATCTCCATAATTATCTTCGGCGAACTCGTCATCATTTTGTTTTTTAGTATATCTTTTTACCTCTTTAAAGTTTTGCTTGTGCCAATTGCAAACTTCGTTCCACATGGAAATCAGGCGATCCATTTTCCCGGCTTTTTTCTGCTGAAGTTGTGAGTCGATTGCTACGATTCTTTTGTTGTAGGTTTCGCACCACTTCGGCATCGATGCCGGTGGTTTTATGCGATGTTCGACATATTGATTGACATCATCAAGGACAATTAGCGAGGTTCCCGGTGTCACAAGTCCGAACTCTTTGCCCGCTTTGACAATAAGTTCTTTGTTTTCTTTCGGGAAGGTTAGAAGTTCGTCAATCATTTTTTGACCGTAATAGGTGCGAAGCACTGAACCTTCTAACGCGTCACTTTGTTTTACGGTGAATGTCTGGGTTTTGTCGATTTTCCCATTGGTTCCAAAATGCAGAGATATTTTTGCTTCCGGTTTAGTTAGTTTCCCAGTAAAAGTGAACGCACCGTAAACGGCAGCTCCCATTGAAGGAAAGCTACTCTCCAGCGGTTTTCCATCAATTTCAGCTTTGATAAATTGGTATGGCGATTTACCGATTTGATTGATAATTTCATCAGAACTGTGTTTTTTTAGGTTAAAATATTCACCGCCTGTGGTAAGAGAAATCAATCGCAGGAAGGCGTGATTTGTGGATGAACTTCCTGAAAATGTATACACCGGCGTACTTAGTTTCAGTTTATCTTTACCGAAGTTTGAAAGTCCGTCGCTGAAAAGAACGCAGATGTCGGCATTTTCAGGTTGCGGCAGTACCCCGAGTTGTGTTGCTCCGTCGTAAGGAATCTCTTTTAAAAATGAAATCAACTTTTCGGCATTGTCGAAAGTTTTGGCTTCATCAACTTCATTACGAAAAACGACAAGATTGACTTTTAACCTTGGTAACGTTTTGAAAAATTGACGAAGTAGTTCAAACTCCGGCTCATGATCGACTTTTGCCCGTGAGTTT
Organism: Lentisphaeria bacterium UBA2565; assembly: GCA_002340265.1. Classification (GTDB taxonomy): domain Bacteria; phylum Verrucomicrobiota; class Lentisphaeria; order UBA2565; family UBA2565; genus UBA2565. The sequence goes on from DDLT01000162.1 coordinate 5,228, forward strand.
GAAGCATCCCAGAAAATTGTCAGATTGTTGAAGTTTGTAGTTTCAGTTGTTTTGAGCGCTTTGACTTTTGTATTGATGGTGAAGTAGTAACTGTCATTTGCTTTTTCGATTGAAACGGCTTTTTCTTCAACTTTCGGCAGGTCGATAATTAGGTCTTTGGTTAATGAAAGTCCTTTAAGTGTCTGTTCAGCGACATAGTTTTGATTCCAGTTTTTGAAGGCAAAGTTGGAGATGCCACTTTTACGGATTGTCGGTGCTTCGGCTGGTTGGCGAACTTCTACTTTGATATGAAACTCATCGAGCTTTTCCTTAAAGTTCAGTGGCAGTTGATAAGTCGATTTGTTGATTTCGGAAACGTAGCGAACCATTACTGTGCGAGTGCCGTTGGCTGGAATCGGATAGACACGGGTTTTGAAGTTGTTTCCTTTTGTCCATTCGACAAGTCCTGGATCGACCTTCTGTCGGACAATTTTCTCGAAAACCTGACGTCCTTTTGCTTTTTCAACAATAACACCGTCAATCATTTTGCCGTTGATATCAAGCGCGTAGCCTGCGACGGTAGATCCCTGCGGAAGAGGGAAGTAAAGTTCGCCTTCTAGAATACGATTTTTAGGATTTGAAAATGTCATTGTCATTTTGGTTTCGGTCACAAAACCGTTTATGACGCTTTCGACTTTTACTTTTGAAACTCGCAGAGGTTCTGAGGTTCCATTTTCTTTGATCATCAAGGAAGGTGCGAGTTCCTGTGCAAATGTGGCAAGCGCACAGAATAAGATTAGTGCAAAGTAGAGTTTCTTCATTTTCTTTCTCCTGATTGTGTTTATGTATTTTGCGTTTCCCCAAACGCCCTAAAACTTAAACGCATAAGTTCGGTTTTTCTTAGGAGATTTATGAAACTTTATAAAGTTGTTCTGCCTCAATGATTTTAAGCACGGATTGTGGAATCAGACCTTGAAGAGGTTCTCCGTTTTTTACGGCATTTCTGACTTGAGTTGAGGAGATTGGTTGATTTAGTTCGACTAAGGAGTGCAGCAACTTTTTGCATAGTTCGATGTTTTGAATGTTTTCGTTCAATTCGTCGACTGTGGGGACATTTTGTCCGGGACGAGTGAAGATTATGAATTCGTTTTCTTGAATGAATTTGGTAAATTCACGCCAAAAGTGGATGGTTCGTAGGCTGTCCATTCCGATGACAAAAAGCAGTTTTTTATCAGGATATAACGCTTTCAGTTCGCGCATGGTTTGATAGCTGTAAGATGTGGTATCCGGCTTGTCGATTTCGTGATGGCAGATTTGAATCTGTTCATTGACTACAGTTTCGAGCATTTGCAGACGAATGGCTTCTGATGTGATCTGTTTATCAAGTTTGTGCGGTGGCGTTTTCGCCGGAAGAAAAAAGACGCGGTCGGCAAGGTCGCGGGTAATGATGGTTTCTGCCATTTTTATGTGCCCGTTGTGAATCGGGTCAAATGTGCCGCCAAAGATTGCAATGCGTTCCATTAGTCGAAATCTCTTACAATTGTTTGAATTGAAACCGCTTTTCCGGTTTTTTCGTCAACTTCGACTACCGCACCAGTCAGTGTGATTGCGGAGTTTACGACATCAAATGAACTTGGAATTCCTGTCGAAAACTTTTTGAGTACAGCTGACACTTTTCTTCCTAGAACAGAGTTTCGTGAACCAACCATTCCGATGTCGGTAATGTAAGCGGTTCCGTTTTCAAGCACTTTTGCGTCGTTGGTTTGCACGTGCGTGTGCGTCCCGAATACGCAGCTGACTTTTCCGTCCAGAAAGAATCCCATGGCGATTTTTTCACTGGTCGCTTCGGCATGAAAGTCGACAAAAATGATGTCGGTTTGTGATTTCATCTCTTCGACAATCTGTTCGGCAGCTTGAAATGGATTATCGGCATTGGTTCCGACAAAGACTTGTCCTAAAAGATTGATAACGCCGACTTTAAGACCGTTTTTGGCGATGAAGATGTCGTAGCCTTTTCCGGGTTGACCTTTTGGCAAATTGGCAGGACGAAGGACATTCGGCCAGTTTTCGATTTCACCCAAAAACTGGCGTTGATCCCAGATGTGGTCGCCGCTGGCAAAGACATCGATTTCCGACTCATCGAGCGATTTGAGAGTTTTCGTATTCATTCCGCGTCCACCGGCCATATTTTCGCCATTGGCAATGATGAAGTCGATGCCAAACTCTTCGCGAAGTTGTGGAGCGAGTGCATTGACGGCATTTCTGCCGCCATGACCTACGATGTCGCCGATTAACAAAAATTTCATACGTTATACAATCAGTTTGGAAATTGTCTTAAATGATGGATGTTTTGCATCTCCGAGCCAGGAAAAGGCAATTGATTCAATTGTGGTAATTGTGGCGCCAGCTTGACGCATCAAATTCAGTGCAATCTCTTTGTCGTATTCAGAACGTGAGCAGACGCAGTCGGCCGGAACAATGACATTGTAGCCGCGTTCGATAGCTTCCAGAACAGTTTGCAGTACGCAGACATGTGATTCCATTCCGACAATAATTAGGTTCTTTTCCGGACGCGCGGTGACCGCTTTGGCAAATTCAACTTCTCCCCAGCAGGGAAATGAGGTTTTTGCGAACACTTTACTTTTTTCAGTAAACGTCTCTTTGATTTCCGGAATGGTTTCACCGAGTCCTTTCGGATATTGTTCGGTTGTAATTACTGGCACGTGCATTTCGTTCATGATTTTTACAGCAGTCACAAGCTTGTTTCGGTACTTGCTTTCGTCCATTGCTTTTATCAATCGTTCCTGCACATCGACAAGAATCATCATGCATTTTTCGGAAGGTGGAAAAAATTTATTCATAAGCTCAAAATAGTAATTTAAGGTTAGTTTTATTTGAGTTTAACAATAGGCAATCGGCGGTTGATTTACAGAGTTAATTGGCTAATAAATGGATTTTTTGAACATAGGCAACTGCCGTCATGTTATATATTTGCAACAATTTAGCTATGTATTTCGCTAAAATGTATTAAATTCCTAGGCGTAAAAATTTAATTTAAATATCAAGATAAAAGAAAATCAAGGAGTTCACTATGTTGAAGAAACTAGGAAGTCTGGCTATGGGGGCAACAATTGCAGCGACTCTTGTGTCCTGTTCTACAAAGCCTGAGTTTACTAATGAAACACAGATCAGTATCATACCTTTGCCGGCATCTGTTCAAAGAGCCGCAGGTAAATTTGAGTTGAATGAAGATACCGTTATCTACACAAAAGATGATAAAGATTCGATTCACTGTGCAAACTTCTTCAGCGAGAAGTTCGCAAAAGCTTCAGGTATTACACTTCCAGTTGTGACAGCTCGTCCAAAAGTGAAGAAAAATATCATTGTAGTTGCGATTTCCGATAAAGTTGAACTTGGTGATGAAGCTTACAAAATTAAAGTGACTCCAGATGCGGCTGTTGTAATCGCAAATAAAGGTCGCGGACTTTTCTGGGGTATTCAGTCTCTAATGCAGCTGCTTCCTACTGAAGCTGTTTTCGGTGATACGGACGGTGTGAAAGCTGACTGGACACTTCCTGCGTGTCAGATTACCGACAAACCACGTTACAGCTACCGTGGAATGCACCTTGATGTGGGACGTCACATTTTCAGCGTAGATGACGTGAAAAAATACATCGACTACCTTGCGGGTCACAAAATCAATACTTTCCACTGGCACCTTACAGAAGATCAGGGCTGGAGAATTGAAATCAAAAAATACCCAAAACTTACAGAAGTGGGTGCTTGGCGTAAAACCGGCGAAGGTCAGCTTTACGGTGGATTCTATACTCAGGAAGAGGTTAAAGATGTTGTAAAATATGCGACAGACCGTTACATCACTGTAATTCCTGAAATCGAAATGCCTGGTCACTCTGTGGCAGCAGTTTCAGCTTATCCAAACCTATCATGCCGCGGCGAAAAAGTACCAGTTCGTACAGCTTGGGGTGTTTCAAAAGACGTATACTGTGCCGGTAACGAAGAGGTTTTCACTTTCCTTGAAGATGTGCTGACAGAAGTTATGGCGCTGTTCCCATCTGAGTATATTCACATTGGTGGAGACGAGTGTCCAAAAGCACGTTGGAAAGAGTGTCCTAAATGTCAAAAACGCATTTCTGATAACAACCTTAAAGATGAGCACGAGCTACAGAGCTGGTTTATTCGCCGTATTGAAAAGTTCCTGAACAGCAAAGGTCGTAACCTGATTGGTTGGGACGAAATCATGGAAGGCGGACTTTCTCCAAATGCGACTGTGATGTTCTGGCTTCACATGGGCAACGTGAAAAAAGCGGTTTCAGCCGGTCACGACGTAATCATGACACCTAACAGCACATTCTATTTCGACCACTACCAAGGTGATAAAGGAACTGAGCCGAAAGCAATCGGTGGTTTCACAACGATGAAAGATGTGTACGACTATGAGCTAGTGCCTTCTAACCTAACTGAAGAAGAGGCAAAACATGTAATCGGTGGACAGGCAAACTGCTGGACCGAATACATGCCAACCTTTGCGCAAGTTGAATACATGGTAATGCCGCGTCTATCTGCGCTTTCTGAAACACTTTGGACTTCTAAAGAGCGTAAAAACTACGAAAGCTTCAAACTTCGTATGCGTGCTCAGTACCAGCGTTACTCTTACAGAGGAATCAACTACCGTGTTGAAACTCCAAAAGGGCCTGAGCTTGTTAACGGTTTCCTAGACAAAGCGACTGTCTCTTTCGAGAAGCCTCTATCTGGCAAAATCTACATCACAGGCGACGGCTCTGAACCGACTGAAGATTCAGAAGTTTACAAAACACCTTTCCAGATTGATGAAACTCATACAATCAAAGCGAAAGTAATCACACCTGAAGGCGCTGAAAGCGTAACTGTTTCTTATCAGTTCAACAAACTTCAGTATGTGGAGTCTGTTGTAAAAGAAGAGGTTTCTCAGGGCGTAAGCTACGAAATGTACAAAGGTCAGTTCCCGAATACTACTGAGATCTCTGGTGAACCTGTAAAAACTGGTGAAACTGCAACTCTTTCAATTCCAGCAGGTGTTAACGGCGACAACTTTGGTCTTAAGCTTAACGCTTACATCATGGTTGAAGAAGATGGTGTTTACACATTCTACACTGCATCTGATGACGGAAGCGTGCTTTACATCGGTGATGAGAAAGTAGTTGATAACGACGGCTACCACAGCATGACTGAAAGAAGCGGTGTGATTGCACTTAAAGCCGGTCTTCACCCAATCCGTGTAGACTTCATGGAAGGCGGTGCTACTGAAAGACTAATCGTTTCTATGAAAAGCGACAAAATGGAAAAACAGAAAGTAAAAGCAGAACTGCTTTTCATCGAGAAGTAATCTCGCTGTTTTCTACGCTTAGTAGTTATATTTACAAAAAAGGCATCCTGCAAAACGCGGGATGCCTTTTTTATTTTGGTAAGCGGTATGCGGTGAGCTGTACGTGGTTTAAGACCTTCTCGTCACCTTCAAACCTTTAACTAATAACCTGCAACTTTAGAACTTGGAACCTGCAACCTCTTAATACCCATACGCACTTAATCGTGCCTGTGCCACGTCAATCTCTTCTTCGTCGAAAAGAGGTTGCCAGCGTGGATTGCAAATCATCGCTTCTACCGAAAACTTCAACATACCAGTTTCCCATAGTTTTGTGAATTCAGGATTCACCGCAGTTGCTCCACCTGCCAGCATTTGACGCGCAGCGCCAACGTGCCCGCACTCACTGATCAGTTTAAGAACAAACTTAGGGTTGTAGCGCGCGTGCTTCTGAGCCGCTTTAAGTTGCAGAATAATCGCTTTTTCAAAAGCCGCTTCCAATTTCTCAAGACAAATCGTTTCTTCCATACTTCCTTAACTCTTTAGAATATTGATAATTTTATCCGGATAATAGTTCTCCGGTTTGTAAATCGGGCGGTCAAAATAGTGAAAATGAACAGAAAGTATAGCAGAAAACGAGGAGAAAAGGGTAATATTTATTGAACCTATAAAATGAATTATATTTTAGTAAACCTTAATTCATTGATTTGAAAATATTTATACAACTTTACATGTTGATTAAAAAGAAATGGTTGATAGCTTAGAATCGATTACTATACGATAAATAACCCATGGGATTTCTTGATGAAGCTTTTCTTTTTACTTTTTATTAGTGTTACAACTTTCTGTTATGGACATTCTGGCAGAACAGACGCGAATGGAGGACATTATAACCACTCTACAGGAGTGTACCATTATCACTCTAAAAAAGTTGATGATGGTTCCAGTGGTAGTGGTAGCAAAATAATTAAAAGAAAACCATTGGGGAATGAAATAAATCCACACTTGGCTAGCATTTATACAGGAATTAGAGAAAGTGAATATAAAGTTTTGGATGGAGATAGGATTCAATTAAAAACACAGCTCGGTAAAATTTTAATTATGAAACTGCAGGGCATTGATGCTCCCGAGATTGAACAGCCTTATGGAAAGGACGCACGTGATAAGCTTGTGTCCACTCTTAAAGGTAAAAAGTTTTGGCTTGTAGGCTCAGGTTTGAATAAGAAGAGAGAAGTAATCGTTCGTGCTTTGTATACAAAGAAAGGTGGAGAACTGGTGTATATAAATGATGAACTTGTAAAGGCTGGTTATGCTTGGTGGGATGCTCAACAGCCAACTAAAGATAAATACCTTAAGAACTATCAGGCAGAGGCTCAAAAGAAAAAATTAGGTTTATGGGAAGCTGAAGACCCAATATCGCCATGGGCATGGAGAAAAGCGCATATTGTAGGAGAAAAGGTCACAAAAAAATCCTCATTGACGAAT
>DDLT01000054.1 GCA_002340265.1 Lentisphaeria bacterium UBA2565
TTCTTCAGGTGTTACTTCAAGTCCGATACGATCAAGTTCGTTCTGGTTCATAGAAGTCAGTACTGTTACAGCAGTAAGAATGGCTTCAGGATTAACCTCTTTTGCCATTTTGCCAGCTGCTGTCAGCATTGCTTCACTACCAGATGCGTGGACATTTGTCATGTCAGCACCGATTGTCAGTGCAGAACGAACCGCCTGTGCCACGGTGTTTGGAATGTCGTGGAATTTTAGATCAAGAAATACTTTTTTGCCGCGTTCTTTAAGCGCTTTTACAGTCTGTGGACCGTAAAGTGTGAAAAGCTGTTTACCGACTTTGTACCATTCTACTGAAGAACCGACTTTGTCTACAAGTTCCAGTGCAGTTTCAAGGTTGTCGAAGTCTAGTGCTACGATAAGTTTTGTCTTTGCCATTTTGTGGTCTCTTTTAATTTGTTGCGGAGCTGACGATTGCTTCGCTGGTTGGAGTTTCGCTTAAACGGATCTCTTCAAGTCTTACTCCGGGATATGCTGCAATAATTGGAGTGAGTTTGTTGAAGATGATCTGAGCTATATTTTCACTGGTTGTCGGGCGACCTTCAAACTCTTCCAGGTCGTTCAGATAACAGTGGTCGTAACGTGAAATAACGTTTTCTTTGACGATTCGTTTCAAATCCGTGAAGTTCATTACCATGCCGGATTCACCGTCTTCACCGGAAACCACCACGCTGAGGTGATAGGTGTGACCATGAAGATTGGTACATTTCCCGTAGACGTTAAGATTTTCCTCTTTGGTCCATTCATCATTCCAAAGCTGATGAGCTGAATCAAAGGTGAATTTTTTGATAATTTTCATGAGAAAATCCGCGATTGAGATTTCATAATTTGTGCGTTTGCGGGGTGAGTATAAAACGGATTTTGATAAAAGCAAACAAAGCAGTGAAAAGTGAATAGTGTAGAGGCGCACGGCGTGCGACTCCTTCATAAAAAATAGTGAAAAATAGGAAGAAGTGAGAGGAAAGAAGCGAGGAGGAGAAGTTTAAAAATAAAACGTTTAGCACCTCGCTTCGCATCTGTTCATTTAAAGATTTAAATCACGATGCGAAGCAAGGTCAGCTGGTTTAGGTTTACCAGCGGATGTTTAGACCGAAGTTTATGGTTTCACCATCGAGAAAGTCTTCTTCGGCGTCAACATATCGGCCTTCAACGAATACGCCTACACCGAGTAAATCTGCCTGAATTCCCAGAACTCCGAAGACACTTGAACAGTCATCGTAGTCACTTAAGTCCGAATCTATGAAGTTATATCCGGCTCCAACACCGATATATGGCTCAATTAGAATCGGCCAACGAACTGTAACGGTCGCTTCAACCGGAATTACAGAAGTGTCGAAGTTATCGTCAAAATCGACATATCCGGCTTTGATATCCGCGGCGAAGAAGCCGAGGAACTCTTTTTCATATTTGACACCTCCACCGTAACCTTCATCGTCACCATTCTAATAGGTGGCATAGGCACCGAGGTCGGCAAATGTGAATGTAGCTGTCATAATTAGCAGAGCGATTAGTGATTTTTTCATTTTTCATCTCCATCTTCTGTTTTTGTTTTATCAACCGTTTTGTCGGTTTCTTTGTCTTCAAGAGCATTTCCTTCTTCCATGATTGCATCATGCACATCGTCTTTGGCTTTTTTGAACTCACGAATTGCTTTACCGAGACCTCTGGCAAGTTCTGGAAGTTTCTTCGGTCCGAAAATCAATAGGATTATAATAAAGACCAGCCAGATTTCCCAGCCTCCCGGCATACTGATTCCCGGATTGATAAAATAATTCATAGATTGCACTCCTGTATTAACTTTTATTCACATAATTTAAGCATAAAGGCCGATTTGTTAAACCTTAATTCATTACGAATTCGGCTTGTGTCCACTTTTTTCGATGATTCTGGCGTAAAAAATACCAAACTGATAAAAAATAAGCATTGGAACCGCCACTGCAATTTGGCTGTAGACATCGGGAGGCGTCAAAACCGCCGCGAAGATAAACATAAAAACTGTGGCAATTGCCCGATGTTCTATCAGCAGTTCACTGGAAACTAACCGCAGCTTTATCAGAAGCGCAAGAATCACAGGAACTTGAAAGATAATTCCGAATGAGGTGACCATCTGCGTACAAAATTTGATATATGACTCGATGTCCCAATCATTGTTTACATTTTCCTGAGCAAATGAAAGCAGAAAGGGTACGCCGATTGGAATAAAGAAGTAACCGACTGACAGGCCGATTAAAAAGAAAATCAGTCCGAAAAAGAGGGCGGTTAAGGCGTAACGTTTCTCCTGCTTATGAAGTGCCGGCGTGATAAACCCCCAGATAAAGTAAAGAATAAATGGCAGAGAGATCAGCAAACCGCCGGAGAAGCCCATTTTCATATAAATCATAAAAGCGGAAAGAGGCGATTTGTAACGGAGTTGAATGTCACCGTTCTCGATATAGGCCTTCAGCGGATGGATAAACAGCTCAAAGATATCATTTGCATAAAACATCGTGATGCCGATGGTAACAGTCAGCACAGCAATAGATTTAATAATCACCCAGCGAAGTTCTTCCAGATGATCTAAAAATGACATTGTTTTTTGCGACTCTGAATTCATAATCTAAGCAAAAATTGTGTGTGAAAGGAGAATTTTAGAACCGATTCCAATTAGAATGACACCACCGATGATTTCCATAATGTCAGACCTGGCGCGTTTGCCGAAGTGATCTCCGATATAAACACCTGCAATTGACATCAGAAATGTAACAACTCCGATTACAACAACCGGAAGCATAATCTGCAATCCTAAAAGAGAGAATGAAATTCCGACCGCGAGCGCGTCGATACTGGTGGCG
>DDLT01000214.1 GCA_002340265.1 Lentisphaeria bacterium UBA2565
ACCTTGATACCGGTTCAATTGAGTGGCTGGAGAACTTTCTGAAAAGCTACTCCGGAACGTCTCTATTTGTGACGCATGACCGGTACTTTTTGGATCAGGTGGCGACAAAAGTGATTGATGTCGATAGAGGTCAGATCAACTCGTACGACGGAAACTACTCCGCGTATATTGTTGGAAAAGCTGAGCGTGATGCGAAGCTTGAGCTGATGGAGCAGAAACGTAAAGACTATATTCGTCGTGAAATAGATTGGATTCGCCGTGGACCAAAGGCGCGCGGAACGAAAGCAAAGTATCGAATTCAGAAGTTCGATGAGGCGAAGAACTCCAAATTTTTCTCGGAAGAGAGCGATGTTGATTTGATTATTCCACCGCCACCGAAAACGGGAAATATTATTCTTGAATTGAATGATGTCAGCATGGAACGCGGCGGCAAAAATCTTTTTAACAATCTTAACTTTCACTTCGAACGCGGCACTTGTCTGGGAATTGTCGGTAAAAACGGAACCGGTAAAAGTACGCTTTTGAAACTGGTGCTTGAAGAGTTAAAACCGGTCGGTGGTAATATTCGCGTCGGACAGAATACGGTTTTTAACTACATCGACCAGAACCGCTTTTTGCTGGATGAAGAGAAAACGGTGATGGAAGAGGCGACTGATGGCAAAGAGTACGTGATGCTCGGCGATCATAAACTCAGCGCCTGGACCTATGTGAAACGTTTCCTTTTTACAGATGAACAGATTCGTCAATCGGTAAAACAGCTTTCCGGTGGTGAAAAGAATCGCCTGCTTTTGGCAAAAATGATTAAATACGGGGGCAACTTTCTGATTCTCGATGAGCCGACCAATGACCTCGATCTGGCAACCTTGCGAATTCTTGAAGAAGCAATCGAGAATTTTCCCGGTTGCGTAATGGTGGTGAGTCACGACCGCTATTTCCTAAATCGAATTTGTACGCACACGTTGGCATTTGAAGGCGACGGCACTTACTTCCTGAATGACGGAAACTACGACTATTATCTCGAGAAAAAGAGACAGCTTGAAAGTGCGAAGAAAGCGCCGGCTGTAAAGAAAGAGAAAGTGGTGGAAAAGCCAAAGAAAAAAGGCTTGAGCTGGGCAGAGAAGAAAGAGTTTGAAACCATTGAAGATGATATTATGACAGCCGAGATGTCGGTTGAAGAGATCGAAACGACGATGGCGGAACCTGATTTCTATGAAAAACACGGTAGTGAATTGGCAACTTTTACCAAAAGTCTTGAAGAAGCCAAAGAAAAAGTCGCGCATCTATACGAACGCTGGGATTATCTGAATGAAAAGAGTGCTAATTAGTTTAATCGCCGTATTTTTTACAAGTTGTACGACACTTACGCAAAAGGTTGAAGAGCCAATTGCGTTCCCAACTGCAAAGTTTTTGTTCTACTCTGGAGACGAAAATGTGCTCGGCGATCTTTATGTAAGAAAGTCGCAGTTGAAGCATTCCGCATCCGGCAAAAAAGTCACACTGCTCGGCATGGTTCATCTGGCAGATCAGTCATTTTACCGACAGGTTCAACAGCAGATTGATAGTCATGATCTGATTCTTGCCGAAGGTGTCAGCGGCAAGACCAGCTTATCTATTTCATCTTTTCTTTATTCGTACATGTTTGCAATGTATGACCGTGGTGCGAACATGTCGGGGCTGGCTTCTCAGAAAGGTGAACTGACGATTCCTTACGAAAAGTATGTGAATGCGGATGTGACAGTTGATGAACTGCAGTCACAGAGTTCAATAGGTTCGCTAATTGGTCAGACGATTGCTCTGCCGTTGACGATTCTTTTCGCGGAACCATCGATTCTGCTTACCGATTTAAGTGATGGACTCCGTTTTTATCAGCCGGACTGTAAAAAAGCCGAACGTTACGCCATGCGGAGGCATCATGTGGTTTCGCAGATGGGAAATGAGGATGGTAGCGAACATCTCGACTCGTTGATTCCCGGCGTATTGGCTTTTCGTAACCAGAAGTTGCAGGATGTGTTAAGTGAACAGATTAAACAAAAAGATGTCAATTCAATCCTAATTCCGTGGGGAGCGGCACATCTTCAGGATGTGGAAAACTACCTGCTGAAGAACGGTTATGAAACGGATAAAAGTGAATGGGTGAAAGTGATTGCGGTGAATTCGTTGGCTGAAGGCAACGAACCGTTCAGAGAAAGTCGAAAGTTTTGTCTGCCGTATATTTATACCTATTACAACCACTCCAAACTATCCGAACACAACATGCTTTTCCAGCTTTTTAAGTTTACCGATGCCGAAAATTACGGCGGAGTGGACGTCGGTTACGGACATATTTTGAAGTATCAATCATTTGAAAAGGGCTCGTACTTTTCACTACTGCCGTCGCTTTTCGGTTACCCTCTGCTGTTTGAATACGCAAAAGTGGAAGACGAATCTACGGTCCGAATGCTGTTGTTTTTCGAATTTTGAGGTGGGTTGACCTAATCTTTATTAAAAAATGAAAAGATTTATCTGCGGCGTAATTCTCTCATAATTAATTGGTAACAGAGCGTGATTGAAAACAATCTTTAAAAATGTGAAAAATTGAGTTGAAAAGGTACAAAATCTTTCTAATTTAACGCCGCACAATAAGTGCCCCTAAGCGGAGGGATGGTCGAGTTGGTCTATGGCACTGGTCTTGAAAACCAGCGTATCGCGAGGTACCGAGAGTTCGAATCTCTCTCCCTCCGCCATTTTCTTTTTTAAGAAGATGCCACGCGTGACTTTATTAATTTATTATGTGTTATATCTACAAGTTGGATAAATGCCTAAAGTTAAAAGTTCATGCTGAGTTTTACTACAATTTATTTTTAATCGGAGGGATGGTCGAGTTGGTCTATGGCACTGGTCTTGAAAACCAGCGTATCGCGAGGTACCGAGAGTTCGAATCTCTCTCCCTCCGCCATTTT
>DDLT01000237.1 GCA_002340265.1 Lentisphaeria bacterium UBA2565
GGCCGCCCTTGTGGCTGCCCGCAATCTTCTGTCTTTGGGTACCCACAAGGGGCACCCCTACGGAACTTCGGGTCCTTTTTTTTTCTTGGTTGCCCACAAAGGGCACCCCTACCTTCCATTTCTTCTTTTGGATACCCACGAGGGGCACCCCTACAAAATTAATTTCTACATCGTCATGAAGGTTTTCTATTGGAATGAATTTGGAATTCAATAGATGATAACCGTCTTCTCGTCGTCCGGTTATGAACAAATCGTAATTTATCTTTGCCGGGGCTTTCATGACTTCTCTCCAATTCGTTTCGCGTAGTTTTTCATGAAGACCTCTTCGCCCATTTTATCAATTTGCTGCTGAATCATTTTGTTGAAACAGTTGTAAAGCGGCAGATATTTTTCTTCATTCTCTAACCCGCTCAGTAGCATTGCAGTCGCTTCCAGACTAGAAACGCCGCCTTCGGGACCTTTTCGTAAAATGTATTTCGATTGAATCTTTTCAGGAAGTTTTACGAATTTTAGATTTTTGAGGCAACTGGTTGAGTTGAGAATTGCCCGAGTTTTTCGCCAAGTGCCATCAAGTATGACGAATGCATAATTTGTGTTTGTTTTCGCAAGGTCTGTAGATTCAACAGCGGTTTCATCAGGATAAAGGAGAAGAATTTCTCGATTAGAATTATCTGATAGAAACTTCTGGAAACCGGTATGATTGTCAAATGATTCACCATCAAAAACGTTGATTTGACTCAGACAGAGTTCCATCAGTTTCACGGTATTCAGTGCGTGATTTTTTTCGGATTTGTGGCGAAGTACGCAAATTGGTGATTGATTGTCAATTTTGACAATTTCCGAACAGAGGCAGACATCTTGAGGGCGTTGGCAATTTGAACAGATTTGACGTTTTTTCGGTTTTTGTAGGATAATGACGTCGTTACCGATGAATTTGAGATTCAGCTTGTAGCTATTGGCAATAAACTTAAACGTTTTTTTACTGTAAAAACGGATATGAGTTTGGTCGTTTTTGTAGTGCCAGTTTTTGAAAGCATGCTGATCTGTAACCAATTTTGTCATCAAGCCGATAGTGCCGCCTGGTTTGAGCATTTTGGTAATTTGATTAAGATATTGAACTGGATTTTTGACGTGTTCTATCACTTCAGTCGAGGTGATAAAGTCGTATGAACCGTTTAACACCTTTTCATTCTTCGCATAAAATGGATCGTAAGTCGACATATCAAATCCAGCTTCTTTGAACATTTCTGCCAAAGCGGGACCCGGACCGCAGCCGAAGTCGAGCCCTTTTGCACTGGGTTGAATTCGTTCTTTTATCGGATTGAAGACGCGTGAGAGGAATTTGCGATAACCTTGATCATGAATGTGGTTTTCGTGTTTGTCATACTCTGCCCTTTCTTCGTTAATCGGTAGAATAGAAGATTCGGGCACAAAAACAAGTCGGCATTTGGCACATTGAAAGTAGTCGCGACGTTTGTCTTTGGAGAACAGTTTCAGGTCGGAATTTGAGCAGAGTGGACAGTTCATACGGATTTCTTTGAGTCAGAGAGTGTAGTGAAGGATTCGTTTGCCGAGCAGGAGCTCGGCGTTCCCAGGATTTACTTTGAAACGATAAAGGGTTTGTTTTAGTAAGTCCAGCGCTATGAGCTGGATGGTAAATTGCGAGCTCCACCTCGTAGCGGTGGATTTACTTTGAAACGATAAAGGGATTTGGCTGATTTACAATTGATGAAATGGCGTTATCTTGAAGCACCTTAATGAAAATTGGAGAGTTGAAATGTTGAAAGTACACGTGCCGGTTCCCGGACATGAATATGATATTGTGATTGGTCAGGACATTTATAAGAGTCTGACGTTGCCTGAAGTTGTAACTAAGAACTGTTTTATTGTGACGGATTCAAATGTCGGCCCGCTTTATCTTGATGCGGTTAAGGCGCTTTTGGAACGCAATCAGGCGTTTTCGGTAAATTCGGTGATTTTTCAGGCTGGCGAAGAGTCTAAAACGTTGAATACTATGCAGGCTTTTTATTCCAAAGCGGTGAAGGCGGGAATGGATCGTAAGTCGATTGTGATTGCGCTTGGCGGCGGTGTGACTGGTGATATGGCCGGTTTTTTGGCGGCATCTTATATGCGAGGTATCGATTTTATTCAATTTCCGACGTCGCTTTTGGCGATGGTTGATAGCAGCGTTGGCGGAAAGGTTGGCGTTGATCTGCCGGAAGGGAAAAACCTAGTCGGTGCATTTTGGCAACCGAAGAAAGTTGTCATCGATATGAATGTGCTGAAAACGCTTCCGGAACGTGAAGTGCGTTGCGGTCTGGCGGAGATTGTGAAATACGGCATGATTTTTGATGAACCGTTCTTGACCACACTTGAGCAAAATGTGGATGGTCTGACTTCTCTAGATTTCGCTGTTTATTCTAAAGTGATTCAGCGTTGCTGTGAGATTAAGGCGGAAGTGGTGGCTCAGGATGAAAAAGAGGGCGGAATTCGTGCGATTCTAAACTATGGTCACACATTTGGTCATTCTCTTGAAATGCTTGGTGGCTTCTCGCTCCTGAATCATGGTGAAGGTGTGGCGATTGGAATGGCGATGGCTGCGGACTTGTCTGTAAATCTTGGCATGATTGATGCATCTGTTTCAACACGTCAGGATAAACTTCTAAAAGCGATCGGACTTCCGGTTGATATTGCAAATATGGATGCGAAAGAGGTGCTTGAGGGAATGCGTGCTGATAAGAAGGTGGAATCTGGAACGATTCGCTTAGTTCTTCCAAACAGCAAAGCCGGAGAAGTGGTAATCACTGGAGAAGTCTCAGAAGAAGATATCGTGAAAGCCATTCAGGGACGAATTATCTAATTGATGATTGATAATCGCTGATTTATGGGACTCCGTCCCTGAGTTATACTCGTTTCACTCGCTGAAGTATGAAACGTCGTTTCTGAATTGTTGTTCCACAGATAACACAGATTAGAGTATGAGGAAGGTTATGAAGGAATGTTCAATATGCGGGAATGTTAGAAATGGTAGAACTGTTCTGGTGAAATCCGGCAGCTTTGTTAAGCATCAGAACAACTATAATTGGCTAGATATTCTTGGATTCTGGGCTGGGGTGGTGTTTACCCGCAAAATTACAGAAGAGATTAAATGGGATAAGGAGTCTAGAATTTTCCTATGTAAAAGTTGTAGCTCTAAACATAAAATGAAACGTTTTATGAGTTACGTTATTGGAAACATTATGAAGTTTCTAGTGGGATTATTTACGATGTCACTTTTTGCTCCCTTAGCAATGATTCTTATTGTGGCTTTTATGGGGCGTTATGAAACCATACCAGTGAATATAATGTGGTGTGTTATTGGAGCTTCAACGGTACTGTTACCCATTGTTGTTTTTATTTGGAAAAGAAGTTTTAGGTGGGGATTTAATAAAGGGAAATGGCGTGAAGTCGTTCACGAGAGAGCTGACAGGTTTGAGTTAATATAATTGATAATTTTAGATTTATGGGACTCCGTCCCTGAGTTACAAAACTTGGTTGCTGGGTTAAGGATTTATCTATTTTATCCAACTAACAGCAAACCAACTAACCAACAATTTTATAAAGGGAGCAAGTTTATGAATTGTGCAGGGAAGAAAATTAATAGTGAACGTTGCACGTGTACAAATACCGGATGCGATAAGTACGGTGTCTGTTGTGAATGTGTCGCAAAGCATTTGGCGAAACGTCAGGTGCCGGGCTGTTTTTTCGATAAAGAAGGTGAAGCGACGTGGGATCGTTCGTTTGAGCATTTTGCTAAGCTGATTGAGGAAGGGCGCGTTTAATTCGTTCGATAAATTTTTAAAAGCCGATTTGGGAAAGTTCTCGAATCGGCTTTTTTATTTTTAACGAATTCGACAATTCATAATCCTGCTCTTTCCAGAATGTGAATAACCGACTGGTTAATGGAAAAGCGCGTGCTACTTTAACAAAGTTTTTAGCTATAATAACACATAAGGAGAAAATATGTTTATCATTAAGTTTATTCGAAAAGTTGTAAAAATTCTGAGAGGCGGTGCCGGAACTAAAGAGATTTTTCTCGGCGTACTTTCCGGTGTTTTGCTTGGAATGATTCCGGGCGTTAATCTGACTCTACTTCTTGCGATTTGGTTGATGCTGCTGTTAAATGCCAATATCGCTTTTGTGTTGATTGGGCTTGGAGTCGGAAAATTGTGTTGCCTTGCGCTTGCTCCGATTACCTTTCAGATTGGTTATCTGATTATTCATAATATCGGTTTAGAAGGGCTGTTTAGATTCTTTAACAATACGCCTGTTCTTGCTCTGATGGATCTTGATGTATACTGTTTGGTTGGTGGAATTCCAGTCGCTCTTGTTTTGGGAACTGTTCTGGGTAAAGTGTTGGCAAGTGTCGTCACTAAGATTCGTCAGCAAATGGTGAAAGCTGGGGAGAAGGAGAAGCTGCAGAAGGTTGGAAATAATAAACTTGTTAAGATTTTCATGCGAATTGCCTTTGGTAAACAGAAAATTTCTACTAAAGATGTTCTTGAGAAGAACTCTCCATTGCTTCGTAAATCTGGTGTGATTCTAGCTTGTACTGTTTTGGCGCTGATTGTTGTTTCGGAATTTTTCCTACTGGATTATATCGTTAGAAAAGGTGTGACTTCAGGTATATCCAGTGCAACCGGAGCAGAGGTCAATTTGGCCGATGCGACGTTATCTTTAGCCGACGGGAAGCTGGAGCTGAAAGGTTTGCAAATCACCAATCCTGATAAGCCAACTCACAACATGATGCAGGTGGAAAGTCTTGTGGCTGATGTCAGCATGAGAGATTTGTTGCGAAAAAGCTATTCAATTGATTTGTTGAAGGGCGATGATATGCAGCTGGATGTGTTGCGAGATAAACCGGGCGAAATTTATCAGGAGGAAGCTGAAGAGATTGCTGAGACTTCAGAGAAAGAAGAGGTCGAGGAAGACGCGACTGATGAGAAAGGTTTTGAAGACTATTTTGAACAGGCGAAATCTTATGAGAAGTATCTAAAGAAGCTGAAGAATTATCTCGAAAAACGTGAACGCAATGCCGAAGCTGTGGAAAAAGGTGAACAACCTGAACCTGTGAAAGAGGAGGTGGCGACAACTGCAAAAGAGAATGGATATCTGAAAGCTAAAGCTGACAATTTGGTGACCAGTCGTCCTGATTGGTTGATTCGTAAAATCGAAATTGATAACATGTCGATTAGCAAAAACTTTGAAAAACAAAACATTATGGCGACTGAGGTTTGCAGTCATCCGGAGCTGAATAAGAAAAGTACCACTGTAACTGTCACTCCTGTAAATAGTGAAACGCCTATGGCAAATGTTGCACTTCGATTTGATGATCCAAAGAGTAATCACAAAATTGCTGTGGATGTGTCCGACATTTCCCTTGGTGATGGTGCAGGAATGAGTAAAAAGTGTCCTTTGAATGTAAAAGATGGGAAACTGGATGCTAAAAGTACCGGTGAGTTTTCGTCTAGTGAACTGAATCTACCATTTACTATTCTGGTTCGTGATTTGAAAGCGGATGTGAAAGAGGGCGAAACTGTGTTGGGCATGGATTCGGCGACGGCGAATGAAGTGTTCAGTAGCCTTGAACAGGTTGAGATTGTGGGAAGCATTGAAGGAGCACTTACAAAGCCAAAGGTAAATGTGGATTATGATCGATTGCTTGGAACTATCAAAGGTGCTTTGGTGAAAGCCGGTAAAAAGGCTTTGGCAAACAGAGCTAATGCCGAGATGGAGAAAGCTGAGGCTGTTGTGAAAGAGAAGGCCGATGAAGAGATCGATAAAGTGAAGAAAAGCTTGGGATCGGAAATGGAAAAGGCTTTAGGTGACAGCTTTAAAGGCTTTGGTTCCGGATCAAAAGATAAAGACGAAGAGAAAAAAGAGGATGATAAGAAATCGAAGAATCTTTTAGACAAACTGTTCTAATTGAATTTTTGAGAATAATCTACAAATAAAAAATGCCGACTTGGATTATTTCCAAGTCGGCATTTTTTGTAAACTCTGTATGCGAACTACGCTGTTGGCGCATCTTTCACTGAGATTGAGAAACCGTCGCCGTCTTCAATTACAGCTGCCGCAGTAATTGGGCGTTCTAGTTCAGCGAATACGCCTTTACCTAGAATGTAGTCACATGCTTCGTCTGCAGAAGAGATTTCAACGTTTGCATCAAAGTACTTCTCGCATGGCTCGTTGTGCTCATAAGTTGCCACGTAGAACGCCTGACCCGGCTCAAGTGTGATCTCTTTCACGTGCATCGCGTCGTGACGGATTGTACCAAGGTAACCTTTACGTGACTCAAGATCGATGATCGCAGAGATACGTGGTGTGTTTAGGTGATCGTGCTCGTAGTCCATTGCGAAAGTGGCTACGCAAAGTGCGTCGCG
>DDLT01000178.1 GCA_002340265.1 Lentisphaeria bacterium UBA2565
TAAAGACGGTGCCGTGTTTTCAAATTTTTATGCCGGGTCAGCGGTTTGCGGGCCTTCACGTGCGGTGCTTCTGACCGGTCGCCATACCGGACAGGCCAGTATCAGAAATAACCCGAAATTTGCCAAAGATCCGAAAGCCTGTGATCTTCAGCTTTCTGACAACACCTTTGCCAAAGAGATGAAGAAAGCCGGTTATGCCACAGCTGTTTACGGAAAATGGGGACTGGACGAAAATAACGGTACTGATTCGGGGCACCCAATGAATCAAGGATTTGATGAGTTCTGCGGCTTTTTAACCCACAATGAAGCGCATTTTCACTGGGCA
The DNA here is from genome assembly GCA_002340265.1 of Lentisphaeria bacterium UBA2565. Lineage (GTDB taxonomy): Bacteria > Verrucomicrobiota > Lentisphaeria > UBA2565 > UBA2565 > UBA2565. The sequence continues at coordinate 326 of DDLT01000178.1, forward strand.
CCTTATGTATGGGAGAATCGTAAGAAAGTTGACCTCGGCGGCAAAAAAAACTGGACCGATAAACTGACCTACACCGACGATCTTTTTACCGACAAAGGACTGAAGTTTATTGATAAAAATGCTGGTAAAAAGCCGTTCTGTGTCTTCCTTTCCTATACTGTTCCGCATTTGGGTTCAACAGCTCCAAAAGAGTCGTGGAAACAGTACGAAGATCTTGGTTGGCCAAAAGGTCCTAAAAGCAAAGGTCACTACAATGATGACCCGAATACCAATGTCGCCTATGCCGCAATGGTCACTAAACTTGATGACTATGTGGGTGCGGTTCGCAAACATCTTGAAAAACTGGGAATTGCCGATAATACAATGATTCTTTTCACCAGTGATAATGGACCGGAGTTTGACAGCAAAAACTTCTTTGACAGCAATGGTATCTATCAAGGTAAAAAACGTGATCTTTACGAAGGTGGTATAAAAGTTCCTGGAGTGGCTTATTGGCCGGGAACGATTAAGCCTAATACCATAGTAGAAAAACCTTACGCATTTTGGGATGTGCTTCCAACGTTCTGTGATTTAGCAGGTACAAAACCTTCTGCAAAAACCGATGGCGTATCCTTTATTCCGGCAGTGAAAGGCAAAAAGGAACCAAGCCGACCATTTCTTTACTGGGAATATAATAAAATGGGAGCTTTACCTCAACAGGCTGCCCGTTTCGGCAAATGGAAAGTGTATCGACTTTACAATGGAGATAACACTGCCCCTGTCGAGCTTTACAACTTAAAGGATGATCCATCTGAATCAAAAGATGTATCAGGCCAATATCCGGAAGTAGCCGATCAAGGCAAAAAAGTGCTTGCAAGTGCCCGTGTTGATTCACCTAACTTTGATTTGAAGAAAGGAAGTGGTAGCGGTAAAAAGGGTAAAGGGAAGAAAAAGTCAAAGAAAAAGAAGAAATAGTTTAGTAGTTTATATCCTCGCTACGCATCGGAAGTTTAGGAAGTTTACGCTTCGCGGAACACTGCGAACGAAGTGAGTATAAACTGCGATGCGAAGCAAGCAATTAAAAGACAAAACCTGTAGATAGCGAGCATAGCGAGACTTTGTCACGTCTACAGGACGACCCAAAGAGCAAGGCAAAGCCGAAGTAAAACTTTTAAACTCACGAACGAAGTGAGTGTAAACTCCCCGGAAATAGGAACAGTCATGAAATGTACGTTACTTTTATCATCTATCGCACTCTCAACAGCTGTAGCCGAGAAGCCCAACATCGTCTTTATTATGGCGGACGATCTTGGTTGGTCAGATGTGGCTCATAATGGCGCCAAATTCTACGAAACTCCAAATTTTGATCAGTTGACTGCCGATGGAATCAAATTCACCAGATCGTATGTCAGCGGACCGAATTGTGCGCCGACGCGTGCCAGTCTTATAAGCGGAATGTATACACCACGGCACCAGGTTTGGACGCCGAATGCAAAGTCAAAAGGCGCATTTTCTAACATGAAATTGGTGGTTCCAAATCGTGATAACGGCAAAGGTGACGGACTTTTCCCATCAAAAACCGACCTCGATCCAAAAGTCGAATCGCTGGCCGAAGTGATGAACAAAGCAGGCTATAAAACCGCAATGTTCGGAAAATGGCATTGTGGACCGGATCAACAGGGATTCGATATTTTCAGCGGAGACGGCACAACTAAACCGCATAAAAAACACTACGGTAGCCCTACAGTCGCCGCAACTCTTACACGAGGGGCGTGCGATTTTATTGATAAAAACAAAAAAGATCCATTCTTTCTTTATCTAGCACATTGGGATGTACACTCTCCCCATCGTGCCGAAAAAAAGGTGGTAGCAAAGTATAAAGAAAAGCTGAAGAATGGTAACTGGGACAACAAGTGGAATCCCACTTATGCCGCCATGATTGAAGCTTTTGACAAAAGTATCGGGCAAGTTCGTCAAGCGATAAAAAAAGCCGGTATTGCAAACAACACTTTAATCATTGTCACATCCGACAACGGTACCATCGGTCAAGTGGCCAGCGGACCGTTAAAAGGAGCCAAAGGAAGCCTGTTTGAAGGAGGCGTTCACGTCGCCACCAGCATGGTTTGGGAAGGTGTCACAAAACCGGGTTCAACTTGCGACACGCCATTCAGCAGTGTCGACTACATGCCGACATTTGCAGAACTTGGAGGTGCACCGCTTCCTAAGAATCAACCAGTTGACGGAAAGTCACTGGTACCTTTGATTAAAGGAAAAAAGGCATTAAAAAACAGGAGTATATTCTGGCATTATCCACTCTATCTACAGGCAAATGGAAAGCCGGTTCTCCCAATTATGGGAACCGATAAGTTGTACTGGCGCTCTACCCCTTCGTCTATGATAGTCAAAGGTGACTGGAAATTGATTCACACCTATGAAGATAATGCAGTTTTACTTTATAACATTGCCGAAGACCCATACGAAAAAAATGAACTTTCAGCCACTTCACCGGAAATTGCACAAGTGCTACGCAAAGAGTTGCAAAATTGGGTGAAGGAGACCAATGCGCCGATTCCGAGCAAGGTCAACAGTGAGTTCTCAGCCGGAAGTTCTGAAAAAGGTGGAAAGGGCAAAAAGAGTAAAGGTAAAAAGAAGTCTAAGAAAAAGAAGAAATAGTTTAAAAGTTTAGGAGTATAGCTCCTCGCTACGCATCGGAAGTTTACGCTCCGCTGAATATAACGAACGAAGTGAGTGTAAACTCCCGTAATAGGAATGGTTATGAAAAGTACGTTACTTTTTACATCAATAGCTCTGTCAGCTATTGTAGCAGAGACGCCGAATATAGTAGTCATCAATGTCGATGATTTGGGCTGGAATGATATAAACTATATGCCCGAACTCAAGTCACCGTATTACACTCCAAATATCAAAAAACTTGCAGAAAGCGGAATGGTCTTCACTGATGCCTACGCCTCCTGCCCTGTTTGTTCTCCTACCCGCGCCAGCATTTTAACCGGAAAAAGCCCCGCAGCTCTTAAGCTGACTGCTCATATTCCTGGAAAGCTCAATTCAAATGCAAAGCGTGTCCCAAAAGAGGCAAAGCTGACAGAAGCCGATTTTTATCATCAACTGCCCTTGGAAGAGATCACATTTGCCGAACTTCTCAAACCAGCTGGTTATAAAACTGCATACATAGGAAAATACCATCTGGCAGGTGCTGACATAGTAAACCAGAAGAACGCTAACGGTGTAATTGCTCCCGAATTTCATCCCGACAAACAGGGGTTTGATATCAATATCGGCGGCTGTGCCTACGGTCAACCAAAATCGTACTTTGACCCCTATTTCAATGCGACAATTAAAGATCGTAGAAAAGGAGAATATTTAACAGATCGCCTAGCTGGTGAAGCAGTTAATTACATTAGCAAAAATGCCGAGACAAAGTTTCTTCTTTACCTGAACTTCTACTCAGTACATACGCCAATCAAAGCGCCAAAAGAACGAATTAACCAAATCAAAAAACATGGTAAATTCGGTAAAAAAGCCACCTACGCTGCAATGATTTACAGTGTCGATTTGGCTGTTGGAAAAATCGTTGCTGAGCTGAAGCAACAGAATCTAACCGAGAACACGCTTATAGTTCTGACATCTGATAACGGCGGACTTTTTGATAATGCTCCGTTAAATAACCACAAAGGGACACTTTACGAAGGTGGCGTCCGCGTACCGTTCATTGCCTCATGGCCGGGAAACATCGAAAGCGGAACCACATCATCCGAGCCTGTAATAAGTTACGATATTTTTCCGACACTCGCTTCCGTTGCCGGTATTAAAGATTTACCTTCTAAAGTTGAAGGTGAAAGCCTCCTGCCAATTTTCACCGGGAAAGACAGTTTCAAACGTAAAAATCCACTTTTCTGGTATTATCCGCACTACCATCATGGCGGAATGGTTAGTATGGATATGGGAGCGGCTATTCGAATGGGAGACTGGAAATACATTCAACTTTACAAAAACGGTAAAAAGTTTTTATTCAATTTAAAAGAAGATTTGGCAGAGCAGAAAAACCTGTTTGAAGGCAATCCGGAAAAGGCCGCGCTTCTCAGCCAAAAACTATCGGAACGAATTAAATCGGCAAATGCCAATATGCCGAAACAGAAATAAAAGGAACAACTATGAATTTCAAAACCAACTTATCACTACTGGGCACAATCTGTGCGACTTCGGCGATTTCTACAACTCAAGCAGCCGACAAACCTAATATAGTCTTTATCCTTGCTGATGACCTAGGATGGCAGGATGTCGGATTCAACGGCAGTAACTATTTTGAAACTCCGAACTTGGATAAACTGGCAAAACAAAGTGTCAACTTCACCAACGCCTACATGTATCCTACCAGTTCGCCTTCACGTGCGGCAATTATGACCGGACGCCAATCGTTCCGAACCCAGTGTTACACCGTTCCGGCTTTGGAAAAAGGTAATGCCAACGATAACCTCTTCTCACGATGGACCGTGGAGTCAAAGCACAAATTTTATTCACAACCGTTAAACGAAGCGGGTTATAAACTGATCCACTTGGGAAAATGGCACGTAGTGGGTCCAAACCCAGATGCTGAGAAAAAGTACCCTTTTAAGAAGAAACTGAAAAGTTATAAAAATGGAGACATAAAATGGGTTGGTAAACACAAAAAAGATTATCAGCAATTTTATCCGCTCGGACGCGGTTATCATGAAAACGTCGGTGGAACCTGGTGGGGAGACCCGGCTCGTGGCTGGAAAAAGGGTTACAATGACCCTAAAGGCGGTTATATCGCACCATTCAAAAACCCCTTCATTGAAGATAAAGAAAATGACAGCTGGCTGACAGATCGCTTAACTGACGACGCAATCGACTTCATCAAACGAAATAAAAAATCACCATTTTTCGTTAACCTGCACTACTACGCGCCACACCGTCCAAGTATCCCATTTTCGGAAGAAACTCTGAAAAAATACACAAACAAGTCTGACAGCACGACGGGACAAAATGGTAAATCAACCAAAGAGATGGCGGCTTATGCCACCATGGTAGAACGTCTTGACCAAAACGTTGGGCGACTTCTAAATTATCTAGACAAGTCTGGGCTTCGTGAAAACACCATCATCGTGTTCACATCGGACAACGGTTTCAATTCTTACCAGAGTGTTTCCAAAAACCTGCGTGGGAACAAAGGGCAGATTTACGAGGGTGGTATAAAAGTGCCAATGCTGGTAAATGCTCCGAGTTTCCCGAAAGGAAAAGTCATTACCGAAGCGGTTTGCGGTCTAGATCTATTCCCGACATTTCTTGATTTTGCCGGTATTCGCGACAGCTACAACGAGCAACTTGACGGAAAAAGCATAACTCCGCTTCTGACAGAACAGACCCAAAGTCTGAACCGTCCGCTTTTCTGGCAGCTTTCAAGTAACTACAAATCGAAAGCCTGTTCTGTAATCAGAAAAAACGGTTGGAAACTGATACAGTTTCTAAAATCAGGAGAACTCGAACTTTATAACCTGAAGAACGATCCGATGGAGTCAAAAAATCTCGCGACGAAAAATCCGGAAGTTTGCCAAAAATTACTGAAAGAGCTACAAGGCTGGCGAAGCAAAAACAACGTCCCACTTCCACCAAGTTCGAAAGTGAAGTAACGGTATAAACTCAAAATTAAAAACTGATAGATCACAGAATTTTATAGGGCGGATTCCACATCCGCCCTTTTTTATAAAAATCAGAACTCATTTGTACCGAAAGGTTGATTTCCCCAGCACGACTTGGCTCTGAAGTAAAAAACATTAAAAAAGTGTTTAGATTGCTCAGTCGCTATTGTTTAAATATTAAAATAATAAATCAAATGGGGATTATTATGAAGAGAGTAACTATAAGTAAATGCATTATTTTACTTGCGGCATTATCATTCGGGGTATGTAATGCGCAAGCCACTTACTATGTTTCGGACATTGTCGGAGACGATGCCAATATCGGTAGCGAAGCGGCGCCGTTTAAAACGATTCAGAAAGCGGCTGATACCATGCAGAGCGGCGATACCTGCCTGATTAAACAGGGGGTCTACAGAGAAAGTGTCACACCTCCTACAAGCGGCGTCACTTTTAAGAATTATCAGAATGACTATGTACTGGTCACCGGACTCGACGTGGTTGAAGGCGGCTGGTCAAAATATCGAAACGGCATTCACCAAGCACCCTTCAGCGATGAAATCACCGAGGTATTCGTAAACGGTAGACACATGAGCTGGGCTCGTTATCCTAATGAAGACGGCAACCGTTTAAGCAAAAGAGATATGACCACAGTGCAGATGGTTCCGATAAAAAAAGAGTCCCTTGAGGGCACTGCGATTTTGCACGATGTTGAAGATAAACCTGATGATTTCTGGAAAGGCGGCTACGTTTTGGGTGTCTCGGATGATATCCCGTGGTGGAGTTCACTGCATGGCAAAATCAAATCTTCTACGGGCAATGAATTGACCTGTGAAGAGGTCTGTTTTCTCTGGTGGCAGTCGGCAAATAGTTTCGGCAAAGGTTATGGAACCGGTTATGTAATTGGTGCACTTGGCGCATTGGACAGCGCAAATGAGTGGGTTTGGCAGGACGGTAAACTCTACTTTCAGCCGGAAGCGGATCAGAAAATGGAAGATCTGCTAGTTGAAGGGCGTACACGAGTTTTCGCATTTAACCTGACTGATAAAAGCAACATCACTATTGACGGTCTACACATCAAAGCGGCAAATATTATCCTTCCCGACTCAACTGATTGTGTTATCAAAAATTGTAACCTGAAATATCCCGGCTCGTTTTCGACCTATTTTATCGAAGATTATGGAACCAAACAGCGCGCCGCATGGGGAGATTTTGAATACAGTGGAGCCGCAATTTCAGTCGGTGGTGAACGCAATACAATCGAAAACTGTTATGTCGGTTACACATGGACCACAGGAATTTCGCTTTACGGCAATTTCAACACGGCTCGAAACAACTATGTAGAAGAAGCCAACTGGATGGGGGAACGCATGTCCCTGCTTTCCAATATCGGTGATGACAATAAAGTGTTGAATAATACTCTAAAACGATGTGCCCGAGACGGTATCGAAATGGGGCATGCCCAGTTTACTCAGGATGTGAAAGGAACCAATGCCGGTTATGCTAAGCGGGCAACAATCAAAAACAACTACATAAAAGATGTGGCCTATTTCTGTCCTGACTCCGGTTCGCTTTATGTAAACCACAGTGCCGGTTACTATCCCCTAGAAGACGGTATTGCACTGTTTCCACTGGCTAATACTGAAATTTCCTATAACATTATGGATGGTTATCACTCCCCTATCTACTATTCGGGGCATGGCGGTATCTATCTTGACAACGGTTCCAGCGGTTACACCATTCATCATAACGTGATAATGAATTCACAAACTGGTGTCAACAATAATAACATTAAGGTAAAACACCGCCCGAACCACAACTTTGTCTTTAACAACACCTTTATTAACGTCAACGAAGCAGTTCGCTTAAATACCCAATCGGGTGCAGCTGAGTCAGAAGAGAACCAAGCCGCAACTCAATTGGTGGCAAAAAACAATCTGGCGACGCATGCCAACGCCCACTTCGTCGCCACAAAAACCGCCAAAAACATAAAAATCAATGTCAATAAACTTGTAGATGCCGAAAATGGCGATTTTCAGTTAACGTCTGCGGCAACTTCTGCAATTGATAAAGGAGTTGTAATTGAAGATCCAGTTTGGCCTGAAGGCATTACAGGTGTGACCGGAATCAGTGACGGTTATGTCGGATCAGCTCCCGATATTGGAGCCTTTGAGTATGGTGCACAACCTTGGACTGCCGGTGCAACTATTGATCTGCCTGTCTTTATTGATGAACTTGGTTTTATTGATGAACTCATCAACGGCGAAACATTAGTACAAACTGAAATTGACGCGGCAGTCGCTGCAAAAGAGGCGAAAGAGGCACTAGTTTACGAACAACGCTGGCAGTCAAACAATGAAGACAACTGGACACTGACCGATTTTTCAGCTTACAGTCAGGCGACAAAAAACTCGCTTTACTCAGGGGGTGGCGGCATCGCTTACCGCAAGATTTTGGATGTGACTCCCGGAGTTTTACACAAAGCGACATTTAACTACACATTTTCAAATAAAAGCGGCAAAACTGGCGCCGGAGTTCGCATCTGTGTTCATGAAGGTGATAGCCCTGATGCCAACAATCCGAGTCTGGGCTACAAAGAGTTTACTACCACAGCAGATGTAAGCGAACCGGAAGACGGAACTGGTTCATTTGATTTCACGCCAACTACCGATACGGTCTATGTAATTTTCTATAAAATCGGCAGAAGCTCCGACACAGCCAAAGCCAAAGTTGAAAAGCTTGACATTGAAATGGTAAATCAGGCTCCAGTATTTACTCCGCAATCGGGAGATTCTAAAGTCGCGACTTTCAACCGCGCCGGTGCCGCATCAGGAGACGCCAATTATGTCTCGACTATAAACGGTGTCACTATGACAATCACTCCCGAAAGTAATCTGACTGATCCCGATACAATCGGTGTTCTAAACGCCCACCTTGGAGTTACCGGAGGTAAGAATGATCAAACAGTTAATGATGATGAGAAGCTACTGATTAGCTTTGACCAGCCCGTTCTTTTGCAAAGTGTGAACATCGGTTCTATTGGTGTGGGAGAGTCAGCCTACCTCAGCAGTACAGACTTTGACGGACTTACAGCTATCACCGGAGTCGACAGCTATGATGATAACCTGAATCGTCTGACCAAAACTGAAGGAGATTTCATCGATTTAGATGACAGCCATGTTTACTCTGGGATCCTGCTTGGTGCAAACAGTCCAATAGAGATGACGACTAACGCAGGAGGAAGCATTTCTTATAACGGAATTACAGTATCATCACTTAAAATTGCTCATTCAGAAGTTAAAGAAAGTCTACCTGTTGGCTCTACTGTAGCAACGGTTTCGGCAACTGATCCGAATACGAATGATAGACTTACATATGCAGTTGTTGGTGGAAATACAGATAACGCTTTTGAAATCGATAGTTACAGTGGAGAGATCACGGTGAAAAATGCATTGGACTATGAGACAATTAATGACTACACACTAACTGTAACTGTAACAGATAATGGAGTGCCTGCTATGAATGATTTTGCAACGGTAAACATATCTGTGATAGAGGATAACACACCAGATATTGGCTTAGAGGTTTCATTAAATAAGGGGTTTTTAGTATGGAGTGTTGATGATGAAAGGTTTGTAACAGAGTTTAAAATTATGGTTGACAATCAACTTTTTGACACTGTTTTAGCAGAGAACAACCAATTTTATATTATTGATGATATTGACCCTGACGCCTTAAAAGTAGAGTTAATTGTTGTTTACAAATCTAACTATACAAAAACTCACACTCCATCAAGCGAAGTCGTAACTACTGAATTTTATGATCTACAAGATGGTTGGAATTTACTTGGAGTAACATTATCAAATACAAACCTTGATATGCTTCGACACGATGCATCTGGACCTATATGGGGGTGGAATGGATCGGTTTACCACACTACCGATAGTGCCAATGCAACTGATGCTATTTGGGTTTTCAGTTCGGGAGAAAAAGACACCTACGTTGTGGGCAATAAGTCAGAAGAGGCTATTGAACTAAGCCTTGGCTGGAATATGGTTACGCCTACAGTGGTTTCAAACATCCCAGAACAGGCACATACAGTTTATTTTTGGGACAATCCCTATAAAAAAGTTAAAAACTCAGAACTTCTTGAACCAGGTAAAGGTTACTGGATTTTCTGCCTAAATGAATAACAAAAAAAAGAGAATTATGAAAACAAAACTTTCACTTCTAACAGCAGTAATCACCTGCTCTACAGCACTTGCTGAACTGAAACCAGCAAAAATTTTTGGCAACGATATGGTTCTTCAACAGGAAAAACCGATTAAGATTTGGGGAACAGGCGATAATCGAGAGCCCGTATCAGTTACTTTTGCTGGTAAAACTGTAAAAACACATGTTTCTGAAGATGGTAAATGGGAAGTCACCTTCCCTCCCCGTAAAGCCTCCTTCGATCAGTTTACACTAAAAATCAATGAAAAAAGTTTTAACAATATTCTGATTGGTGAGGTTTGGATCTGCTCTGGACAATCGAATATGGCGTTTGCACTTGGGAAAGTGACAGGCGGCAAGAACCTTGCAGTGGAAAACAGTAATTTAAGACTTTGTCACAACAGCTCACTACCCAATGTCGCGAAAAAAGGCTATTCCGCAGAACAGTTGAAACGCTGTAACATTGGCAGTTTTTATCAACCAAATTGGAGTCAAAGTAGTAAAAAATCAGCAATGAGCTTTTCTGGGGTAGGGTGGGTTTTTGCAAACAACCTACAAAAAGAACTCAATATACCAGTTGGAGTTATTCATGTATCGATGGGTGGCTCGGCAATGGACAGCTGGCTTCCCGCCTCTGTTGCCCGCAACCACCCAATGACTAAAGGATTGTATGAAGGCGACTGGCTGAAAAATGATTACGCGCCCGAAGCACACCGTAAGAGAGGTGCAGATGCATTCAAAAGAATTCTGAAAAAAGGTGAACCGTATCGCATCGGGCAATTGAATGGTCATCGCTGGATGTGTGAGCCGGATTTTCTCTTTGAATCTGGAATTGCACCACTGAAAGGGCTTAACTTCAAAGGTGTTCTTTGGTATCAAGGTGAAGCTGAAACGCAGAGTGAGGTCAGACTTAAAAATGCAAAAACCGTTCTTCCACTTCTAATCAATTCTTGGAGAGACTATTTCGAAATCGGTGACTTCCCATTTCTTCTTGTTCAACTACCAGGATTTAACCGCACAACTTGGCCTGAATTTCGCGAAACTCAGCGTCAAACCACCAAGAAAGTTGTAAACACTGCAATGGTAGTGACCATTGATACAGGTGATAAAAAGAACATTCACCCGAAAGACAAGATATCAATTGGTGAGCGTTCTGGAGCTTTGGCGTTAAATATGTGCTACGGCAAAAAAAGCGGAAAATCTCCTGAAGTTAATCAAATCAAAGCAACTGGAAAAACAGTTACGCTTTCATTTAAAAATTGCGATAAAGGGTTCAAATCTGTAAACGGCAACATCAACGGTTTTGAGATTGCAGGCAAAGATGGCAAATTTGTAAATGCAACAGCCGAACTGACAGATGCTAAAACAATCACGCTAAAAAGTTCGGTAACAAACCCGACATCAGTCCGTTATGCTTGGCAACCGTACCCAAATCCGAAACTTGTCGTTTACACAAAAGAGAACCTACCGTTAGGTCCTTTCCTCGAAAAAATCACAAAGTGATTAGACGGAAAAGTACAAAATAATGTCAGCTACTGTTTAGACTGCTGGTTATAAATTGTAAAAAAGAGGAAACATAAATAAAGGATAAATTATGAAAGCATTTCTTAAAACAGCCACTCTGGCAATTGCAGTCAGTTGCCCATTTAGCCTTTTTTCTGCTGAGAAGGAGTCATACTTCTTTATATTTTCCGGCCAATCCAATATGACGCCAAGAGGAAAAACCAAGCAGATTAAACCCGAATTTAGAAAAGCCGAAGCCTATAAAGATATTTACCTTTGGAATAGTAAAAGCGAACAGTTTGTGGATTTAGGTAAAAAACTCCCGGGGAAATTTAGTGTAGCCCTCCCTTTTGCCTACTATTTCCGTCAAAAGAATCCAACTGGAAAAATCTACATGGTGACTCATGCCGCCGGTGGTCGTCCGCTTCACTACAGTTTGCATTTTAAACCTCGTCAGGATCATTTTGACAGTTTAGAGTACAAACCGGGACGGGACAACTTTTTTCCGGGGTTGAATGCAGGTGACAAGAACAAAGGTAAACAATATATCACGTTGGCATCTAATTTCATGAAAGCGCAGAAGGATCTTGAAAGCAAAAACATCTCGACAAAAGTTGATGCGTTTATCTGGGTTCAGGGCGAAAGTGATAGTAACAATAAATTGTCGTCAGAAACCTATAACAAAAGTCTGGAGCAGCTGAAAAAACGTGTTCAAGAAGACACAAACACAGAATCGTTTCCAATGGTTTTCATGAAAGTTTTTCCTAATCCGAAATATCTTGAACAACCTCGTGAACGCCCGACCTTTTTACCAATTCTTCATAAACAGATGGAAAAAGCGGCAGCCGATGACAACGGCATCTATATGAGTTTAGCTCCTGCAGATAAGATGGACAGTAAGTTTGTTCATTATAACTCAGAGGGTTACTGGGAAATCGGTAAAAACCTTGCGACAAAGCTGTTGGAAGTTCAAAAATAAAACCTCACATATATCAAAAAATAGTAATATAAATAAAATTGGTGTTTAAGTTTCCTCCAAACATTCGTATTTATCAATACGTTCTAAGCAATGAAGTTAAAAATCAATTTTATCATAAAGGGAGAAAAATATGATAAGAAAATCAATCCTAATATTACCACTGCTTATGCTCCTAGCAGTTAATTCCATATTCGCAACTGAGCAATATGTAGACGCTCCTCGTTTTGAGAGAATTAGTGAAATTCCAAAACTAATGAAGTCGGGACAGAACGGTTACTGCATTATGATCAGTAAAGAGCTAAAAGGAAAACTTAAGAATTTAAATGCCTTTATCAAACACAAACGAGCTCGTGGATTTAAAGTTCATGTGGTTTACTCAGATGAATGGGGTGGTGGAAAAGGTCGTGAGTCTGTTAAAAACAGTACTAAATGGCTAAAGGCGAACTATAAAAAGAAAAACCTATTGTACGTACTTTTGGTAGGAAACCCTAACCCTCTTGAAGGTGATCTTGCCCACGCGGCAACTTCGTTAGCGTGGACTGATTGGCCTTATATGGATTTGGACTCAGATTGGAGCCCAGCTCTCTACCAAAAAGTTAAAGGGAAGAAGAAGGATAGTGAAGAATCTTCAGAGAGTTCTACTGCAGAAGTCTCTGAAACCGAACCTAGACCTGAAGGTGCGTTATCAGGTAAAAAAGCAAAAGGTATTGAGAAGATCAATGGTCAATGGGAAGTTTTAGTAGGTCGTATTCCTTGGTTTGGTGAAGACTCCAATCACTGGAAAGCGGCCGATGTGGACGTAATTCTTGCTAGAACCATGCGTTATGAAAATGAAAAAGGTGACCTGTCTTGGCGTTTGAACTGGGTTTGGGCAGAACATGGTGACGGCTCTAAGAAAACACGAACTCGTGAGTTGTGTGACAAATATGGTGCCGACTATACACGCTTATGGCAGCAATGGGGCGATACTGCACCACCTGATGGTGAGCCAAACGAAATCAAACACACACTGAACCACCATCAAGAAACTAGAAAGAATCCAATGGGCTTAGTGCATTACCACTCACATGGTACAGGTGATGCGGTTTGTGCGACTATTAACACTAAAAGTGCGGCTGATCTAAAGGATGACTTCCCTGCTGTACACTATGTTAACGCGTGTAGTGTAGGTACACCACGTAACCCGAACAATATTGTAGCGGCACTTTTCCGCTTTAATGGTATTGCGGCTATTGGCCCATCGATGTCAGTAATCGCACCGAATGGCTCAAGAACTAAAATTCCTGGATCACTATATACTGGTCAGAGTATTGGTGAAAACTTTTGGAACATACAGAAGTCGCGTGCTTACGGTGAACAGGGAATTTGGGGATTGAATAAGACCACTTTATGTTATTACCTGCAAGGTGATCCATCTGTTGTGCCGATTAAGCAAAACCATGGTTCTTACCTGCAAGTATCTCCATATGCAGCTCAATATGATAAAGTTGTCGGTAAAAAATCGTCAATCTATCGTAAGTACACAGTTTATAACAACACGCCTAAGCCGATGAAAGTAGTAGCAAAATCTTCTGCGCCTTGGTTGACGCTTTCAAAATCATCATTTCAGCTTCCTCCTGGCAAAGGGTTGTCTGTTTCAGCTAAAGTAAATGTGAAACACCCTGCCGTGAAGCTTGGTAACAACAAAGCATTGATTTCATTTACCAATGGTAAGTTGAAGCGCAATGTGGAGTATACACTTGAGAAAGATCTCGAAAGACAAATCTATTACAATGCTTTTGACACACCAGTTCGGGGTAAACAGAGAAATGAGCAGGATAAAGAAGGCATGTTATTTTCTCCAATGACTTATGGTCGTCTAAACAAAGCGATTGGCCTTAACTTTGACCTTGACCTGAATGATGAAACACGTAATATCATGGTTCCGGGTAACAATAGCTTTACCATTTCATTTTGGTTTAAGGGTATCACCAACACCAAAGAAGTGAAACAGGTCGACACTTCCAATATGAGCAAGGACGAGCGGAAAGCTGTCAAAAGGACTCAGCGTAAAACAGCCAAAAAAGAAGGGAAAAAGACTATTGGAGGTATCGCCCACAAAGTCGCAACTTATGGTGGTGCATGGACATTCTCTATTACCGACAATGGCAAAATTGGTCTTGATTTGACAGCAAATCGCTTCATGATGGCTTCGGATAGCGAGGGTGCATTCAGAAAGCAAAGCGACTTTAAAAAGCTTCTTAAAGAGTCAGAAACTCACGAAGTGTGGTCAGATTATCGCGTTGAGGGGCCGGACTATGTATCAGGTCAATGGAATCATGTGGTTTTAAGTCTTGATAGGAGAGCTAAGAAAGTTAATTTCTTCGTAAACGGTAAGAAATATGAAAGCAAAGATAAGCTAGACTTCTCTGTTCCATTGATGCATGTGGCTAAGAAATATGTAACGTTCAATGGTCACGAAGAGAGACAAAACGCCTTTGATGAGTTGCGCTATTTCAACTATGCCGTATCAGATGCGACATGTAGAGCAATGTACCTCAACAAGTCACCAGACTTTACTGCTCTACCGCTTGCCGGTGATAAACGTCCACCAAACGAAGCCACACTGGTTTGGAAATCCGTATCACCAAAGGCAAAAAGAGTGCTTGAGTATTCAACTGATTCGAACTTTAATACTAAGAAATCTATCGATGTGTCAGGTAAGAGTTCTTATACATTGAAAGGTCTAACCAACAAACAGACCTATTTCTGGAGACTTATTAGCCAAATAGGAAAAACAAAGGTTACAAGTAACTCATCTTACTTCATAACAGACGCAACTGTTGAGATTAAAGCACCTGTGATTGTTGAAAAAATTGTTAAGAAGCCGCCATACTTCATAGTTGGAGAAGCTGGACAAGACTTGGAGCTTAGAAAGTTCGTCACTGACTCTCCTGGTGATAAACATACCTATGAAGGCATTCTTGTTCCAAAATGGGCAACACTAACTTCAGCAGGTATTATCTTTACTGCCCACGGACCAAAAGAAGAGTTTCTTGGTGACAATAAGATTATCGTTCGTGTAACCGACCAAACCGGGCTATCACATGAAAAAGAGTTCAGTCTGAAAGTGGTTAAAGAGATACCAACTAAGAAGAAAAAGAAAAAAAAGAAAACCTCAAGCTCGTAAAAATTAAATAGATACCTTTGTTATGAGGAGCGGCAAATTTGCTGCTCCTCTTTTTTTTGTCTTTTTACCATACTATCCTGTTTAGATACAAGAAAGTCAGCTGTAACTATATTCATTATAACAGTTTAGTTATGCGAACAGCTCTGCAAAAAGGAGAGTATCAAGGTGAATAAATTTGTGAAATATCTGCCCATGGGGATTATAGCGTTAAATGCTGTGGCTGAAAAAGTACAAAAGCCTAATATAGTGATCATAATGGCAGATGATCTTGGCTATGGAGACTTAGGTTGCTACGGTAATAATGCGATCAACACACCCCACATCGACCAATTGGCAAAAGAAGGAATTCGTTTTACAGATTTCCACGCAAATGGTCCTGTTTGTTCTCCAACGCGTGCTGCGCTTTTAACTGGAAAATATCAGCAACGTGTCGGTATCCCAGGCGTCGTCACCGCCAAAAAACACCGTCACCACGGGCTGGCAACTAATGAAGAAACGTTTGCCGAAACCATGAGAAAAAACGGTTATAAAACGGGAATATTCGGCAAATGGCATTTGGGTTACGATACAAAATTCAATCCGATCGAGCAAGGTTTTGACGAATATATAGGCTTTGTTTCAGGAAATGTCGACTATCATTCACACGTCGATCAGGAAGGTCATGAAGACTGGTGGCATGGCAAAACGTTGAAGAAAGAGGATGGTTACGCCACCGACTTAATCACCATACATTCAATCAACTTCATCAAAAGACATAAAGACAATCCATTCCTCCTCTATATCCCACACGAAGCTCCGCATTATCCACTTCAGGGTAGAACATCCAAAGCAGAAAGACAGATCGGCAAAAAAGTAAAGAATGTCCACGGAAAAACAAAGAATAAAGCCAAAGTCTACCGTGAAATGATCGAAGTGATGGACGAAGGAATCGGCAAAGTCATTAAGACCTTACGCGAACTTGATATTGATAAAAAAACGCTCATCCTCTTTCTTTCCGATAACGGCGGCACCACAAAATATGCTGATAACGGAGCACTTCGTGATGGAAAAGGGTCAGTTTTTGAAGGCGGACATCGTGTTCCTGCAATTGCTTGGTGGCCAGGAGTAATCAAAGCCAATCAACAAAACAGGTCCCAACTTATGACAATGGATATTTTTCCCACATTAGTTGATTTGGCCGATGGGGAAATCCCTGAGAACCTCGACGGAATAAGTTTTAAAAATCTGCTGTTAAAAGATGAAAAAATGGCAGAACGCGATCTTTTCTGGGAGTTCAAAGGTAAGTTTGCTACAAGAAGAGGTAACTGGAAGCTTATCCTCGAATCTCCGAATGACAAACCACAACTTTTTGATTTGGCTAATGACATTGGCGAAACAAAAAATATTGCACCAAAACATCCAGAGATTGTAAGCGAATTACATAAAAAACTCGAAGATTGGTATACCGAAGTCACTCCAAAATAATTTCAATTCACAATCAACGCTAGGATTTACCCAATGAATTTACAAAAAACAATTGTCCTCCTTTTTATTTGCGTATTAACAGCAACGACTCATGCTTCATTGTCGGAAGGCGTGCTAGTCAAATCTCCTAATGATAAAATTACCGTCAAACTTCAGGAGCAAAACGGGCAGATAAAATATTCAGTGGCTTTAAATAAGAAGTCTATTATCAAACCATCACTATTGGGATTGAAGTCAAATGCTCAAGCTAAACTTTCATTCGAAGAAATCACACGTTCATCAGGCGATAAAACTTGGCAACCGGTTTGGGGGATTCATAGTCAAATACATGACCGTTACCATGAAGTCGCGATAAAGATAAACGGAACATCTGAGCAAACAATTAAGTTTCGTGTTTATGATGATGGCCTAGCCTTCCGCTATGAACTGCCCCAAGGCCAAACCTTCAGCAACCCTGACTACATCTACGAATCATCCGAGGTCAACTTTATTTCAGAACATCCCAAAGGCTGGTATCCATTATCAGTCGTCCTCGTTTCCGACACAATAGACCTCAATAATTGGCAAGAAAGAGACTCAAGCCCAGCTCCCCAAAACAAGAAAAAGAAGGGAAAGAAAAAAGGTAAAAAGTCAAATAAAACCAGTAATGAACCTAATAAAAACGAGCGTTATGATTTTAAACCTAAAAGCATGCGCACACCTTTCACTGTAAAACTCTCAGAGAATGCCTATATCTCAGTTCATGAAGCTGGAGTTACCCAATCAGATATGGCACGCGTCAAAGTCGACGCTCACAAAATTCAATACCTCAGCAATATTAAAGGCTCAGGTGGAAAAAGTACACCGTGGAGAACCGTCACCATTTCCGATCGTGCTGGAGGATTAATCGAATCCACATTGATTTATAACCTAAACAAACCTTCTACGATCAAAGATACATCTTGGATCAAGCCGGGAGTCACCATGTGGGATTGGCGTGTGCACGGTGCCAAAGCCGAAGATGGTTTTGTCTATGGGATCAATACTAAAAGCTACCTAAGATACATTGATTTCGCATCGGAAGCAGGAGTCGAATACCTGCTCATTGATGCCGAATGGTATGGTCCGGAACATTCTAAAAAGTCTAATCCAAAAACCGCCATCAATGCAGTTGATATCGAAAAAATATGCTCTTACGCCAAAAGCAAAGGTATTGGAATTTGGCTCTACATCAACACGGAAGCTCTAAAGCACTTTGATCTAGATGAAACATTATCCAAGTACAAAGAGTGGGGAGCTGTTGGAATCAAGCAAGGGTTCTTAGCTGGACCGGATCGTAAAAATGTTGAGTTTGACCTTAAAGTTGTCCAAAAATGTGCAGCACACCAACTCATGTACGTTCGGCATGAAACTCCAAAACCAACAGGCTATGACCGCACTTACCCTAACGTCATGGCCTATGAATTTGTCAACAGCATGCTAGACGGACCTGCCCGTCCTTCCGCTACACCAAGTCGAGTAATTAGTGGTCTTTTCGTCTTTGGTCTCACTGGACCAGTTGATCGTAGCTGCGGTCTATTTGACTTAGATAGTTATATCACCCGTGACAAATGTCATCGACAAATTCCATCTACGGTCGTCTCACAAACAGCTCAATGCCTCATCTACCCAAGTGGACTCCTCACCCTGCCTGATATGCCCGAAGCCTATCGCCGCAAAGCTGATCTATTCGAATTTATCTCCAAACTGCCTATGAATTGGGACGAAACTCGAGTGCTTTCAAGTGAAATAACTAAACACATTACCTTGGCGCGGCGTGCCGGAGACAGTTGGTTTGTGGGTTCGCTTGCTGATGAAGAAGGTCGTAAAACTCAAATCAATTTAGACTTCTTAAAAGAAGGAGTAACCTACGATCTTACACTCTATGAAGATGCACCGAATGCGCATTACGAATATGTTGGACCAATGAACAAAAAACTGGCGAAAGCACAAAAAACTAAATTAGTACCAACAAAAACAAAGCGTGAACTCTACCAAATCAAAAAACTTACTGTAAAAAAAGGCGACACTATTCCTGTTTTCATAGCACTAGGTGGAGGTCACTGCATGTGGCTTCGTCCACAGGCTCAGTGAAGTCGAACCACATAAAAAGATCTACCACATGGGTTAGGTCTTTTTTTACATTCTTATCTACCACCATTGAATAGTGAATGTATAAGCCAGAAGGTAAGCTTTACCCGCCAAATCATAGTTCATTATAACACAACGACAAAGCCCCAAATTCTTAACTAACTGTGCCTATAGCGACCCGGATCAACAGTCCTGTCTGAAAAAAATCAAAAAAAAAAATCAAAACTTAGTGTTTAGACAGAACAACACAAACTGTTTACATAACTAACTAGCTAACAGGAATTTATATCACAGGGGCATTTTTTAACTGTCTTTTAACCTGAAAATAGGGTTCAACAAAAGGCTATTATAAACTTACTGATATCATTTTTCTTGAGTTACCTTTCGGGCAAATTTGTTGACGCAACAAACAAAACAGGAAACCAAAATGGGAAGAAAAGAAATGAAACTAAAATCGAAAGTTCGTACGTTGATCGCTACCACGCTACTGTCGACAGCATCTCAGCTTTTCGCAGCTGAAGCGACCTATTATGTCGGAACAGACATCGCTCCTCAATCTCCAGCTAATGGAAACCATGCAAACTTTTCCACCTTTCATGATTTTTTGAGAGTGCCAGCTAATGCAGCGGATGATGATGCCACTGGCAATGCTGATGGAGTGCTATACGACCCCACAACTGACCCTGTACCAGTTCCAAGATATAACATTGAGGATTCTCGAAGCTGTACTGTTTCAGGAATCGTAGACGGGAAGTCATTTACCGCAATTTTTACTACCTCTGCAGACCCTGGCATCGTAGGGCTTCGTCAAGAAAGAAGCATTGGAGTAGACAGTAATGATGCATTGAGTAACAATGCTAGTATTACATTTACCTTTAGTGGTTTTGATGATGATGGGAACGGAACTGTGGATGGACAGTCATCTGCCACAGGTGTTTCATTTGATGGCTTTACCGAATTAGGTATCTACTCTAACGGTAACAGAAATTTGAAAATTAATGGAAGCAGTAACGTAATTGTACCAACAACTCAATCAAATACAGTAGACTTAACAGTCTATGATGGAACAGCACAAGACACCTCCACTAACTTGACTGCTGCTCGAGCATCGGGAACACATTTCCCTACTCAGATAGCATTAAAATTCAGTACAGCTGCTGCTCCAGAGGAGATCACCGGCTATACTGCTCCATCCGATCCATTTGCCGGTTCAACACAGCACCCTGTGTTTGCAACTGCAAGTGAAGTTGAAACGGTTCTAGGTACAGAACTTACGGCAAGTACTGCAAGCGGTAACGTTCAAGTTCCTGTCACATGGTCATCTTCGTATTCTACAGATGCGGGAACTTACACATTTACAGCGACACCTACCCCACCTGCCGGTTATGTTGATAATATTGCTAACACCCCTGCTAATGTAACTGTTGATGTGGTTGTGGCAAAAGCCGACTACGTAACTACTGACGTAGAACTTGACGATGCGGTTTTCGGATTCCAAAGCAATGTTCCACAATTCGATGAGGTATTCGGGACTTTGGATTCTGATACAGAAACAGGTTCTCTATACATTGTTCTTAATAATGGTGAAGTAGAGGAAACTCTATATAAAATTGATTTGACTGTAACTGCGACTGATACAGACGGACCAACTACTGTAGCGACAGCCAGTGCGGAAAGTGTTCGACTAGGTGTTCATGGAGAAACAGGAAGTACTAATGCCTTTATCGAAAATACAGAAAGCCTAAAAATTGAAGTAACAGACATTACTGTTGACGGTCAACCTACAAATAAACTATTCGGCTTCAAAACCATGTTTGTAGGTAATGCCACAGGTAACAAAGGCTTCATCACTGATAAAGACAGCACTCAAGTTAACGTGGCAACTGCAAGTGCGCTTTCAATTGACTTCTCTGATAGCAACACATTTAACGGGAATTTGCCGACACAATTTGTACAAATTAACGGAGTAGATGGTGGCGGTATGATCAACTACATCACATTTGACTTCGCTGGTTCAACGCTCACTCCTGCTCTTGGTGTAGAAGTTGAACAGACTGATACTCTTGTAACATGGAGTGTACAGGAAGAAATCAATGTGAAAGGTTACAAACTTGTTAAGAAAGGTACTACTGAAGTTGTGGCATTCGTGGACTACGATGCGGATAAAGGCGGTCAGTACGAGCTTGACTTAGTGGATTACGACGGACTTGTTGATCTGATTGTTGTTGACAACGACGGTAAAGAGTCTAACCCATACTCTCCTGAAAATGGCAACGAGGTAACAGGTAACTACAACCTTGTAGAAGGCTGGAACTTGATCTCTGTACCTGGTGACAATGCTGACCTTTCAGCTGTTGAAGCTGCTACTGTCGGCACACTTTGGGGTTGGGATGGTTCAAAATATGTTGAAACTGATGGACAAACTGCTTACGAAGGTATCTGGGTATACGCTACTGAAACAGCAACTGTAACAGCTCCAGCAATTAAAGCGGCTACGACTCTAGATATCGAAGCTGGTTGGACGCTTGCAGGACCTGTTAACACAGTTGAAGTCCCTGAAAACGTGAACGTGTTCAGCTGGAACGGGACGTATTCACCAACCGTATCAATCGACATGGGTGTAGGTTACTGGTTCTTCACTCCAAAAGCAACTACAATCATACTTGACATTGACTAATTAATTAAAGTAAAGAACTGATAATTGAGAATAGCCGAAATTCCTGATTATTAATTGGTAATGTCCCAA
>DDLT01000315.1 GCA_002340265.1 Lentisphaeria bacterium UBA2565
AGGGTTATGGTCAAAATCAAATAAAATAAAATAAAATAACCCCTTAGTCAGGTTAGAATATAAGTGTTTATATTACTTGCTTCAGTTGTTTAACTTTCGTTAAAGGATTCTTTAGTTTTCGCATCAGTTAAAACCATCGATTAACGTTCCAAGTGCAAATTGCAAATTGGCTTTGTGTTTAACTGAATTGTGACATGACATGTCAAAATTTGAAGTAGCCTGTGTCGCTTTACTCACAGGGAAAAATTTTCGTCTGCAACGCAGACTAATTTATTTGAAGAGGACGATGCAAATTGTCTTAACGTATATGAAACAAGATAAAATTTCGCATTTTTTTCAGTGAAAAACCTTTATCTAAACCAGCCTGTGCTTGTAAGTCATTAATTTTAAGATTAAGCGGAAAAGTTTAACCTCGGATAGCTTTGCGTCATAAGCGAATTTGAAAGTCGTGCTGTAAAACTACTTAAGTGTGGATTAGAGGAACCTGAAGGCAGTGACTCGACATATTTATATGTTGGACCGTTCCACCTAATGGAATAGAGGCTTAATTTTCGGTGTGTATTTCTGACATATAGTTTTACCTCTAAATTTAGCGATTTCTTCGAAAAGTATACCATTTTAAAACTACAATAGTTAATGTTCCCTGCTCTAATACATGTACTGGGCTTTCAAAGGGCATCTTTGGTTGGCTTCGGTATTAGAGCCAAAAACCAAAACAAGAAATTTCCTTTTCTAACTAAAGAACAAAGCAAAACAAATGCAACCATTCATGGTTGCGCAAAAGTAAAACCACTGATTATGATAGCTTAGTGAGTTTTCAAGTCTTGGTCCAGGCGATGTGTGTCATCGCAACACTCGACTGTGAATTCACTGCAGAGCTTCTGATAGAGAAGCCGTGCGGAACGGTTTTTTTTAATAATATATAACCTTGGCATTAAATATTCTAAAATAGGTAAGCCCAGATAACAAGAATCTCAGACAAAAAATGAGCCCTTATAGAGATGATGCTATAGGATCTTAATCAGGAGCATGTACTACGTATTGTGAGATAATCAATCCTTAATTATAACCTACCTTTTGAAATGACTTTTCATGGGTCAAATTTTGTTTGTGGCTCGATGGAAGCAGAAAGTGCCCCTTGAATGTAGAAGAACATGAAATATATGGTAAAATATAAATACAATATATCCAAACTGATGATTTGAAAAACTCAGATATATACTGAAATGCGTAAAAAAAACAAAGATTCCGAAAGGCTGCTAGGTTCCAAAGCGTTAAACACCCCGAATGCGTGGATAAAAGAGCTATTCAATCATGGTTATATCATAGGAACGTTAAGTCCCGTTAGAATTTTGATGAGAAAAAAATTTCCCCAATATTTATTGAAAAAAGTAAGAAGGTCGGTAGCCTTTCCTAAAAATATCAAATATAAAAACGAAAATCACTCAGGACTCTTAAGTATCTTTACCTCAAGTACCTCACGCAGATTAGAGTTTAAAACTGAGAAAGTAGGAAACGCACCTTTGAAAACATAGTTATGTAAACAGTCAATTGTCATATCCTTATCATTTCTCTTGTTCTCGGATGCATGTGAATACTCAATCGACTTGTGTACTTCAAAATTTTGCTTATCGGCTATCTATCATGTTATTTCCCAAAGAGCAATCATCAAACAAGCCCAAGAGCAATGACCCAAGAAATAACATATTCACACAGACTTAATGTGAATCACCTGATCCAAGCAGCTTCCAATGTGCTCAATTTTCTCGAGCTGGTTGATGAGTTTCCTGGCCTGTACGCCGGTCCAATCCTAAGAAATGCTATCAGAAGGTACGAAGTCTTCTGGCTACCACTCGCAGCTAAGCAAGGAAGAGAAAGCAAGCTTCTGGCAGCTCCGCTGGACATCGCCTGGGTTTGGTATGTGCATATGTTAACACCGCAGAAATATGAGCAAGACTGCATGAGTATTGTGTCTCAAGTCATTGACCACACGCCCATGAACAGATACCAAAGACAGGAGGGAGTTCATAGAGCAAGACATTTATGGGAATCCAGTTATCCCGGGGAACCATTTGAAGTTAACTTGGCCCAAACAATGCCGTTTTTTATGCCATACAACTTGAAAATTTGCCATGACCTCGAAAAGGCATGTTACGACCAATCCAGGTTCTATTACCAAGTATCGTTGCCTCACTATGCAGACAGAAGATTTCTTGCCAAAGCCGTTGAGCGCTACCAACATCATCTGGAACTAAGAAGCAGAAATCCGCAGATCTCAATTGTTCCATGCTATGACGTGATTTTAATCTGGCACGTCCATCGACAACATCCACTAACTTACAAGCAGGTTACAACAGAGATGTTTGGAACAATGCTGCAAAGCGATGGCAACGAAGCAAATTACGGCCTGGCAACTACTTTGTACGATGGTGAAAAGTCAACTCGAGCCATGTGGGAGGCAGCAGGTTTGCAGTTTGACAAGCCGGGGACCATGTTGAGAGGCGAACCTCCTCCACACAGACCTCCCAGACCTGATTGGCTCTATGCTCCACTTGCACGACTTGAATACGTTTTGAACATTCTGAAAATAGAGGTTTTAAATGCAGACGTAACCAAAACCTTTTATGTCCGACTGTTTGGTCCGAACGGCAACTTGATCATTTTACAAGGCATGAATGGAGGCTTTGGTGTTGCCCTGATGAATCAGTGCGTCATCAACAATGAGAAGAAACACGCGATCACCGTAAGTCTTCACCAGAAAGCCTTCTTGGGAGAAAAGACCATAGGTTCCCGTCAAACAAGCCTGCTTTCTTACCTTGATTCGCTTTATGTCGCTGGGCCACCCCCTACACATCCCTGGAATATCGATATTCCCTTCAGCGGTTCACGGAACGTCGTGAGGCTGACAGTCACACTAAATCCTCCAGCTGTTCAAGGTTATAAATTCACGACCCGACAAGACTCGTTCTTCACAAAATATGACCACCCTTCATTGGTGCTTAGTTTCCCACAAGCGATGATGACTCCAAGTGACTTTGGAAAGCCTTTCTTACCCTGCGAAGCTGCCACGCATACGTTGCTTGACGTCAGGGAACGAGACGCATTCAAGTGCCGTATTGTCCATTGTACTGCGGCCGTCCTGTCAGCTGTAGAGATCGTTAGTCTACACAATGTTGCTGTAGCATCAGCCTACTCGCTCAAATCCACCATTCTTCCAGAAAAGGAATCAATTGAAAGCGAGGAACGATGCGTTACGCTGAACCAAATGAAGGGCGAGAGAGCCATGCTCATACGAGGTCGAAAGGACTGGGGTATCTGCATTGGCAAATGGCAGAAAGGTAGTTTTTTTAACCGATCCGCTGGCCAAGTAGAGATCAAGTTTTTTAGTCTTCATGGAACTAAAGGTTGGTGTGAAGTACGCAAATACAAAGAAGGACTTTACATGATATATATTGATTCAAGTAACCACCTGTTCATAGATTTGAAGAGGGGAATCTTTGTGGTGTCTCCAGCTACTCAATACATCCCAGAAATGATTGCATTGGCTTACTCAGTGTCAATTCTCTACCTGCTCTGCAAACCTTACACCCCAACACCATCGAAAAAGTCCTCGCCATCATGTCACAAGATAGCCAAGAGGGACAAGATAACCCCAATGCTTCTTGCTGCAGGTTACAGCTGTAACTCGGTTCCAACCAATGTCTATTTAGGTCCCAAAGCTTGTGGTTCGTTGGCTGGAAGCGGTAGCTATGATCTCGATTCAGAACCTGGGTCTGATTGGACAAAACGACTTCAAACCAGGGGAGCACTTGGCACTGTTGAGGCTTCCCTGTGGTTTGAGTTAAACGGTTTTGTCAAGCCACCTACTCGAAGCTACTCTGAACGGTCCTCAGGAGGCTTCTGGGGAGGGAGTGGTGGAGGGTTTTCGGGACCC
>DDLT01000253.1 GCA_002340265.1 Lentisphaeria bacterium UBA2565
CCGGCTTTTTTGTTTTTAGACTGATCGAATTAATCGAGGGAGTTTGTTATTATTTTGGTTTTTTTAGAAAGGGTGCCCAAACATTACCCAAAATGTGGAGGATTCTTCAGAGAAGGCCGCATCTAATCTGATTACACCACCGGCAAGCATTGCTCGTAGGCCAATACCTGCATCAAACTGCCAACTTTGTAAGAGTTCGTCAAAACTGTATTGTGGTGCCACGCGACCTCCTTCCATGAACGCAACCACTTGCAACCAATCGCTTTGAAGGAAAGAAAACCAGTCTATTTCTCCTAAGAAATTGCGTCTAAGTGTGTGCCTGTATTCGATAGAACTGTAAATTACTGATCTGTCTCTGAATCGGTCGACTGGGTATGCTTTCATTCTGTAAAACCCTCCTAACGTCGCGCCTTCGTAGAAGGATGGATGGTCTGTGACATTATAGGTTCCATCTGGATTTTCTGTTGTAGTCCAGCTGGGTGTATCTCCTGTCCAGAAATTTAGGGCAATGACTCTTTGTTTGGCATTTTCCGACTCTCCTAAATTAAAATATTTGCTAGCTTCGAATTCGATAAATGTCCACTCACGGTTTGATTCAAACCAACCGAAATCTTGTGTTATTGAAAGATATTGTGAGCTTCCACTACTTGGGTTTGGCGGGAAATCTGTATTATTGTAGGATATTCCTAGTTCTACTGGATGAACTGTTGCGTTAAGCTCAGTCTGTTCATTTGGCTCAAAGCTTCGGTAACGGTTAAATTGTCGTAACATCAGAGTTGTTACTCCGCTTTTTAGTGGATTCCAACTATCTCCACCAACCGGATTCGATTGGAGTAAACCATTTTTCAGGTGATAGTTTTGCAATGGAGATTTTTTTGCTGACCCTATTGGGAAGACATATTCAAGTTTAAACTCAGCCCAATTATCATAGCCGCTTTCTTCAATGTAGTTATCCTCATCTGAATTGTTGCCACCACCCTGAGTTTGATCAGTTTTATACGGAATTGAGACATAAGCGCGTTGTCGAGGATAGTAGCCTGTCATTGCCTGAGCACTGAAAAAAAGCCGATCGATGTTTTCAAATTGATAGTCCCAAAGTCCGAAGTATAATCCAAAAGCTTCATCATTACTGGCGTAGACCGTTGATGCGAGTGTTAACTGATCCTGCCCATACCCTTTTGCCATAAAGCCGGTGCCAAGTGTCAAACCCATTGATTCTGTTGAGAAGATGTACGGGATAATAAGTGATGACTTATTTCCTTTTTTATTTTCTTCTCTCTCCAGAACATTTTTTACTGTGGTTCTTGGCTTTGCCAATAAACAGACTGGTACTGAAAATATTAATGAATAAAACAGTTGTTTTAAATTGGTCATAGTTCTGGTTTCCATTTTTGTTCGTTAAGCTAGCACCACATCTCAAAAAATCACGTTTGAAGTCGTTAAGGCATGAGTTTGATGCATTCTGATAACATATTTTATTTTGAAATGTGACCGCTTTAATTATATTTTGATTTAGAAAAATAAGCGTATTGCTTTATATTCAAGCCGTTTATATCACAGGCGGTAGTTTTGCAGGTTGCAGATTTGTATCGTTTAACAAAAAATAGGAGGGTTATTGTGATTAAATCTGTTTTGTGTTCGTTGGCTTTAATGTTTTGCGGAGTTGTTCTCGGAGAGGCTAAAGTGTTGTTTCCTACTCCGGTGAAAACTGAGTGGAAAAGTGGAAGCTTTACTCTTGGTAAAAAGCTTGATTTGAATTCAGCATCAGGCTGTGAAGAAGTAAGCAAGTTTCTTCTAGATTGTTTTAAAAGCTCTCAAAAGGCAGATGTCTCTTCTGGCGAAATATCTCTTTTTATTGATAAGTCTATTACAAACCGTGAAGGTTACAAACTAACTGTTTCTTCTGACAAAATCACTATTGCGGGTGGTTCAGATGCTGGTGTTTTTTATGGCATTCAGACATTGGCTCAGTTGATTGAAGATGGCAAAGTGCCTTGTGTTTATATCGAAGATTATCCCCGCTTCGGTTGGCGTGGACTTCACCTTGACGTATCGCGCCACTTTTTCTCGATAGATTTTGTTAAACGCTATATCGATTTGATGGCTCTTTATAAATACAACGTTTTTCATTGGCACCTGACTGATGATGACGGTTGGCGTATTGAAAGCAAAAAGTATCCAAAGTTGACTGAAGTTGGTGCTTGGCGCCCACGTGTCGGGCGTAGTGGAAATCAGGCCAAAGGTCTGAATGTGGATGATGGCAAACCTTATGGCGGTTTTTATACCCAGAAGGAAATTAAAGAGATTGTGGCTTATGCGGCTGCGCGTAATATTTCTGTTCTTCCTGAAATTGATGTGCCTGGTCACTCTCGTGCAATTGTGGATTCTTATCCTGAATTCGGAACACACCGTGGCAGTGGAGTTCTTAATATCGCCAATCCTGCAACGATTACATTTCTTGAAGAAATTTACACAGAAGTCGGCGAACTTTTCCCATTTGAGTACATGCATATTGGTTGTGACGAAGTGGGACTTGGCGCTTGGCGTCGCAATGCGGAATGTCAGCAGAAAATTAAAGATATGAATCTTGGTGATGAGCATGGACTTCATCGTTGGTTAGTTCATCACCTTCAGAAATTTCTTGCTAAACAGGGTAAAAAAGCAATTGCATGGTGTGAAGTTCTTGACTGTGATGTGGAAAAAGACACAGTTGTGATGGCTTGGCGTGATAACGGCGGCTGGATTAAAGGTCCGAAG
>DDLT01000283.1 GCA_002340265.1 Lentisphaeria bacterium UBA2565
GAACAGCGGCTGTTAATCGAGCTTACAACAGGGAGTCTCCTCCTCGCTTTGTGAATTCGGGTGAGACTTTTTGATGATACATCAATCCCCGATTCGTGATTATTTTTGAGGGTGTCATAGAGTAAACTAGTAATCGAGATGGGAGTCCCACTCTGATTGTAACGCTCTTCCGGAAATAAAAGTTAAATTATTACTCGAAAGTAACGCCATCATAAATGACCACCTCCTGACCACTTGCATGCTACGGCATTAAAACTCAAAGAGCTCTGAATTACTTCAAAGATGTCACGATGCCAAAACAATTAATTTTCCTTAGTTTGGCATAAATTTGACTGAAAACTATCAACAATTCTCCAATGCGACAGTGACGATCGACAAACTTTACGAAGAAAATTTTGACAATGTTCTATCCAAAGCCAAACTGAAATAATCTTGAATTGCGAATTGTCACCTTGCTTTTTATGGCACAAAATAATGTTGTGCGTTTTTTGAAAACGTCTGCTACGCAGGCTACCTGGTGCGCAGCTAAGGTTACCCTAGCTACCCTCCCCCAAAGGAGAAAAAGAAAGGCGGGAGTCCTAAGGTACCCTAGCACCATGGTTGTAATCAGGGCCTGAAAGAACAGACATTTATTTTTAAAATGCATGTGTTGCTTCTTTTTCACATAGGAGGTGCTCTACCTGCCGACGTAAGAAATCTCTCCGAACTGGAAGTTTCTTTGGAGAGCTGTCAAGAGTCCCGTTGGGAAAAATTCTCTTGTGTATGTATTTCTGGAGCGTTCGTGAGCTACGTACGACTGTTGCAAATATGCTCACTCTGTCGAAGAATACTGTCGGGAACATCTACGCATTACTTCGGCATTATTGTGGAAGAGATCTACAAGATAGACCCGTTATTCCATTCGGGGGTAGAGTGTACGTTGTAAAATGCGACGAAAGCCAGTTTAAACATAAATCCAAGGTAAGTCAGGGTCTTGTACATGCTACATATGTAACCTTAACACAACTGAAACCAGTATTTCCAGTTAAACCTTTAATCATTTAATAAATAATTTTAAGCATTACAGTAATGCCCAGTGAAGTTGACAAAAGAAGTGCTACTTCCCACGTATAATCTTGAGTATTAATTGTTTCCTTGTAGTATCAACGAGGGCGAAGACCAAGGGACGACGTATGGGTTTTTGGAGTTATCTCAACAGAGTATAACCCATGCCGCGGTTATTTCCAGGTGGTTCCACGGCGAGATAGAGCGACATTAACTCAAATATTGCAAAGGGTTCTTCTTCCGAGGTCAGAGGTTCACTCAGATGACTGGGCTGCCTATAGGAACTTGCCGCTTCACGTACCTAACGTTTCTTTGCATAGGGTTGTTGTTCACCAAAATCATTTTGTGGATCCTCTCACAGGCATTCACACGCAAGAGGTGGAATCGGCATGGAGTCAACTGAAGTACCACATTAAACGGGAGAGGGGCATCCGTCAGTTGGACCTTCAAGATTTTCTGAATGAAGAAATGTGGAGGCAATGGAGGGGACTAAATTCTGTGTTCACTAATTTGATTCTAATCATTCCACGATATTATCAACTTTAGACTGCTGATCCAAAAAACACCAAATGTGTAAATGCTGAGGATTAATAACACCCTGAGGAAGGAACATTTTTTAATGAGATAAGATTGTGTTAGAGCGTACCCGGCTCACTGTATGTTTGGTAAATGTGTGCTCAACGATATTTGTTCATTTGGCTGTCAGTCTCGTTTCAACTTGAATTGCTTGAATTCACCAGTTTTTTTCGTTTTATCGGTGGCCCATGCCATAATTTAATTGATCGAGCAAGTGGTGCGGTTGCGCGTGGTCTTGAAGTTCTGGCTCGCTTCCATGCCCTTTTGAGAGGAACTTTAATCAAGAATGATTAGCCGTTTTTAGTGAGTAGGAAATGAAAGTCAATCATAGAAACGGATAGTGTTGAGGAAGAAGGAAGAGGGGTGGGGGCTAAAAGTAATATAAGTGACTACTGTAAAATGGTTAAAGAAGGAAATTTGTATAATCGTTGGAAGTTGTCTTTCAGTAGCATTTCAAAGGAAAGTGGCAAAAGTTCAATTGTGGCCTTACACTACTGTATAATGATATAAAATCGTTAAAAAAATCCATGAGAATATTAATAAGGTACAAATATGAATTAAAATGGATGATATGATCTAATGAGCGAGTGTCATCTGGTACGATGGTCTTGATTTCGATGTCTTTGTGAACTTTGTTTTGGCACTTTGAAATGTGTTTCTTCACGGAGGATTTGTCATTGTTCAGATGTTACACGTGATTTTTAAACAGCATTGTGCAATAGTCATAATTTGGTGCTGGAGATAGGGCGTCCTCCGTCTTAACGGGTATCCTGAAAGCACTGTACACAAAACTAAGCACTCCCAGGGCCGTGAGAAAGACCCTCGACCTCTTAACACAGAATGGGCGTACCTGAACATCCCATATATCTGCGAACGCCAAAGAATACATCGAATAATATTTTATACTATTTTTTTTTTGAAACAGTCAATATGACCACTTGTAGATGTCTTTTTGTGAGCAAGAAATGCCTAACTTAGCTTATTTATTTCGTCTTGCCAGTCCTACACCCTCTCTAACTGAGGGCGCAATGTTGTAGATAGGCTATGAATTACCAAAGTAAAGGGCAGCCATGTTTTGTCTTTGCGTTTATCCTATATTATTATTCAAAAAAATGGAAAACTGTCCAAATATGGTCATGATTCTCTCAATATCTGTCATCCGTAGATAACAGATATCCTGCGATATACGTAATTTTGTACGCCGCAACAAGCAAAAAAACTGTAAATAAAAGAGTTTTTTTCCTGCCCGGATAAAATTGCTACGGCCTCGTCGGCTAAGTATCAGGCAATATTCCGCGCGATTTCGCAGGATAATTGTTAATTAGTGGCTTTCAAACTGTAAAAATAGCCCAGAGACTACTCGTATAGGTATGTGTGGTTTCATCCGTTAACGTTTTGGTCATTTAGTCTCAAATAGCATTCGTTTTAGCATTTTAGTCTAAACTGGGTATTTTTCTTTTCTTCCAGTGGAAGCTAATTTTTCATCATTGTGGATAGGACCATCCTCAAAAGCTCTTCATAAATCATGTTTAAGCGAGTGCGCGAGCCGCTCATAAATAAGGCATCGAATTAAGGGTCAGGTCGTAAATAGGGTAAGGGTTTTCGGAAGCGATGCAAATCGCGTAAAGCAATTTAGCTGATGAACTTGTGTGTTATCAATTTCAACAATCTAAATCACGCATAATCTCCGTTAAATATATAATACTTGAAACCCGTTGTATTTACATGAAAAGTTGCCATCTTTACAAAGGTGTCTATAGTGGCACTTGCAACCGCAACTGAGCAAACAAACTGATTAAAAATCAAGTTTCCTTGGAATTGTGGAGCCAGACACCATTACATCTAAATGCAACAAGAAAAACAGTTTCTGCGCTTGGTCAACATGACCACACACTTGTGATGACCAAATTGAAGCTCTGGTCTTTCCGTACATAGCAAAACTTCAAGTTATGAGAGAGGATGACTCTTACAGTCATCATTCACTGCAATTTACATACTACTGATTTACAATATAATTGGAAAATTTGATTTATAGAAAACAATATCCCGGCCTGGTTTAAGCCGTGAATTTTCTAGTCCCCATGACCTGTCTGCCTGCAAGTGTACTGCTACGACAAGGTGAAATTATAAGCTAACCACTTCTCTTTCAAAAAGAAAATTTCGTCGCTTAACCCCTAATTAGTAAGTGATGAACACATTGAAAATTTTCTGTATTATCTTTAATACATTTTAGATCGGATATTTAAACACACATATTCGTCCAAGCGTCATTTATCTTAATCCACGTGTTTCCGGGATCTAAACGCAGGCTTACAATCCGAATAGCAACTTACACTTGGTCGGTCTGCAGTAGGTTTTTCTGCCATGGATGGAACTCTGTGTTAACGACAGTTTGGGGGATAGGCTTGTTATTTATATATTATCTTGGTTTCTTTTAATGTATTGGGCGGTTTTCAAGAATAAACCAATTATTCCACTCGCCCTTTTAGAGTACACTCTTTTTTTTA
>DDLT01000147.1 GCA_002340265.1 Lentisphaeria bacterium UBA2565
GGGTACAGAAATGGAATTGCGGTGTGCAGAAATGGAATTGTGGGGTGCAGAAATGGAATTGCAGTGTGCAGAAACGGAATTGCGGTGTGCAGAAATAGAATTGCAGTGTGGAGAAATGGAATTGCAGTGTGGAGAAATGTAATTGCAGTGTGCAGAAACGGAATTGCGGGGTGCAGAAAATGAATATTGTAGGGGCGCACGGCGTACGCCTGTTGCAGTAATCAGTTAACAATATGTAATCGGCAGAAATTTAATAATCCCTCTGCGTACTCTGCGCCTCTGCGCGAGATTGAATAAATCAATTTATTATAATAAAAAAAGGCGACGCTTGGAGCTGCGCCGCCTTTTGGGGTTTTCTTATGGGAATTCTTCAGTTAACAGTCAGCAGTAAACAGTTATCAGCTATTGAATATCTGTTATCCACTTTTCACTATTCACTTTTCATTTTTCACTAAATTAGTTTGTTGTCCACCGCATCTTCTACTGTGATCGCTTTCTGCACTGCAGTCACCAACGTGTTGGTCAATGCAAGATTGCCGAACAGTACGCCGCCGACTACTTTGCCTTCGCAGAAGTAAACTTTCTTGTAGATTTTGTTGATATCGTCACGCGACATCACGGTTTCATACTTTTTATCATCATGGAAACCTAGGTCACCGATTGAGAACAGTTTGGCATCAAATGCGTGAAGCGTTGCACCAAGTGTTTTCTGCTCATAAGGCTGCTCGTCACCACAAATGTGCATTCCGGCAGTTTTACCCTGAGTTACAGCCGCATCCCAAAGTCCGATCACACGACCATTAACTTCGGCACAGTCTCCGGCCGCGTAGATGTTTTCATCATCTGTCTGCATGAACTCGTTGACAATAATACCGTTTTTAGTGGTAAGACCAGCATTCTTTGCAAGATCAAGATTTGAACGGATTCCGGCAGACACAATAATTAGATCTGCATCAATTTTTAGGCCGCATCGGGTGATAACCGCTTCGGCTTTGTCGGCTCCGTAAATCTCTTCAACAAATGTGCCGGTTTTAACTTTTACCGCAGAGTTGTTGATTGCTTCAATTAGTAGCGGTGCTCCGTCGGCATCCATCTGACGTGGAAGAATTGTCGGGCAAGCTTCAAGAACTGTCACGTTGCAGTTGTGCTGAGACAGAGAGAATGCAGTTTCAAGACCAAGAAGTCCGCCACCGATAACTACCACGTTGGCTGTGCCTTTCTCTGCTCTAACTCGATCAAGCTGAGTGTAAAGTTTGTCACGATCGCTCTTTTCACGAAGGGCTAAAACGCCTTCGTAGTCGATTCCGCGAATCGGTGGAACGAAGCAGGATGCACCAGTTGCCAGAACCAATTTGTCATATTTCACTAGAGATTTGTCGTCAAACGTCACCTCTTTGAGAGATTTATCAATAGCAGTCACGCTTTTGCCAAGGTAAAGGTTGATGTTTTCCTCGTTGTAGTAGTGACCTTCGTTTAGGTAGAAACTTTTTCCTTCCTCTTTCTGATCCATATTTTTGGTCAGGAATGGACGGTAGTAAGGATTGTCGGTCTCTTTTGAATAAATATCGATTGTCGCCAATTTATTACGTTTACGTATCGACTCAGCCGCTGAAATTGCCGCCGCTCCAGAACCAATGATCACAACTCGAAGTTCTTTGTCTTCGACTTTGTTGATGACTTCCGGAACCTCTTCCACAAACGCCTCTTGGCCGGCACCGCAGACAGGGCAGGTTAGTGGAGGAAGTGCGCCTTCAAAAACTTCACCACAAACTGTACATTTCCAGTAGGTTTTTCCGTCGGAGCTTGTGCCGACTTTTACCCACTCTTCCTGAAGTTTCTTCGCGAACTTTTTACCGTAAACTTTCGCTTTGATTAGATCAGAACCACCTGGTTTGAAAACTACTTTCAACGGCTCAAGCGTGTTCATGCGTAACACTTTGAAACGGGCGGTTAACATGTCGGCACCTTCACCGCTCCAGCCGTAAGATCCGAATGCACCGGCGACTTTTCCACCGTGTAGAATACCGTTCAAACCCATTAGCAGGTTTGTTACCGGAGGAAGTGCATCACCATTGATTGTCGGCGTTCCCGCAAGAATACCGTCGGCAGATGCCATTTCGGCAAGCACTTTATCGTGATCTGCGTAAACCATGTCGTAAAGATCAATGTCCGCATCAATTTCTTCAAGAATCGACTCTTTAATTTTGTGAGCAAGCTCTTCTGTATAACCGTAAGCTGACACATAGGCACCAACCACTTTCGGCTTGTCACGTTTTTCAGGTTCAGGTTCTTCTGACCATTTTGCATAAAGGTCGAGATAGAAGTCCAAATCTTTACGTAAAACAGGTCCGTGACCAGGACAGATTGTATTGAAATCCAAATCTTTGATACGATCAAGTGCATAGCGAACGTGCGACTTGAAAGGTCCCATAATCATATCAAAATAGTATTTGTAGGCGTCGACAAATTTTCCTTCAATCAAGTCGTTACACACTTTGTCGTCAGCATAGTGACATCCGAAAGAGTCACATGTAACAAGCGTCTGTTTCTCAGGAATGTAGGTGTAGATTGAATCAGGCCAGTGAAGAAATGGCACAGAGATGAACTTAAGCGTACAGGTATCAAGTTTGATTTCGTCATTGTCATCTACCGCGATGCTTGGAATTTCACGGTTACAGATGTTGCTTAGAAAGTTCAGCGCTACCGAAGAAGCTACCACTTTGGCATTTGGCGCAATATCCAGTAGATCTTCAAGAGAACCTGCGTGATCCGGTTCGGTGTGGTCGATGACAATGTAGTCGATCTCTTCCGGATTACAGACTTCGCGCATATTTTCGAGGAAAGTCGGCATCCATTTACGCTTAGCGGTTTCAAAAAGAACTGTGAATTTTGGTGTTTTTAGAATGTAACTGTTGTAGCTTGTACCGTACTCAGTTTCCATTACGACATCAAAAACTCTTAAATCTGGATCTTGTACTCCAATCCAATGAATTCCATCCTTGATTGTTACTGCTGACATGTTATCTTCCTCCTGGAAAATCGGGTTTTAAAATTTGTTCACTTGTCTCAATTTTCTCTCACATCCTACCTGTAATTGGGATTTTATCAAGTGAGTTCTAATCTTAATATTATAATGACACCTATCAAGGGGTATTTACAAAAATGATTAAAAGAATTACTACTTTTTTGCTTTTAAGCATGGCAACTGCTTCGTTTGCCGAAAAAAAACTGTCTTCAGAAGATTTTATGAAGGTTGTTCGTCAACCGAGATTGTCCCGCGCATGGGCAAAGCTACATGGCCGAGTGCAACATAAACGTTATGAAATTAAAAAGGATGATAAGGTGGTTCAGCCTGCAATGCTCGTCAAAGCGAATATTTATTTGGGACTGCTTTTCAATCCCGACAGTATGGTTGGTCGTGTACTTTTTGATGATAACGAACTTTATGGAATTGGTCAGGTTTTTGCTTCTGGAATCGCCGGGGATACTTCTGAAAAAATTGGTTGTTTGAAGCAGGAATCAAAGAAAATGGAAGAAGTCTACGGCATCAGTGTCGGCGACTTGTCTCTTTCATTTCTCTATTGGGATCTGGTGAAAGAACACGATAAAGATTCGGTAAGCGGGCTGACTTGTCGCGTTTTTGAGCTGAAGAATGACAAAAACAAAGAATTTGTCAAGGTTTGGATTTATCCAAATTGGATGGCGCCGCTGAAAGCGCAATGGTTTAAACAAGGTGCTGAAAAATATTATCGTCAGATCAATTTTGAAAGAGCGAAGAAAGTCGGTGACGATATGTACATGATCGAAGAGTTTATATTGAAGTCCAACAGTTGGTATACCAAAGTGACTTTCAACGATTTCTCGGTTGCTAAAAGTGTTGATAAAAAACCTCCGGTTGACCTTTTCCCCAAAATTAAAGTTTCTAAGCAAGAAGGAGTTTCTCTAAATGAAAAAAAGTAGTCTGGCAAAATGTGCGTTAATTATGAGTGTGATTCCATTCTCTGGTTGTATTACTCTGGAAAATGAAAATTATGAACAGCAGATGGCGATGCAGCGCTTGCGAACTGAGAATCGTAAACAGGCACAGAAAGTTGCGGCGTTGAGCCGTGAAATGGATCAACGCGAAGCAATTGTACAGTCGTTCATCGAAAGTATGGCATTGAATAGCCAGCGCATCGAAAATCTGGAACGTCAGGTTTTGAATCTCGAGAAGTCGATGGGTAGAAATACAAAAGCTTTGGAAGAGCGTCTTGCGGCGGAAAAACGTCATCGTGAAAAAGCTAACAACGCGTTGATCAACCAAGTATCAAAAGAGCTTGAAAGTGTGGCGACAGATATCAATAAACGCCTAAAAAATATGAGCACATCGTCGGATTCAGGTTATGGAGTTTATACGGTTCAGAGTGGCGACACGTTGAGTCAGATTGCCAAAGCCGCAGGTGTGACTATTTCTAGATTGAAGAAAATCAATGGCTTGAGTTCAGATATCATTCGTGTCGGGCAGAAACTTAAAATTCCGGCTGCACAGTAATGCGAATTTTAGGTGTGGATACGGCATTGCGCTGTACAGGTTTCGGGATTGTTGATTTCAACGAAAAAGGGCAGGCGACTATAATCGATTGTGGTTTTATTAAAACACCTGCCAAGAAGCCCGTCAGCGAGTGTTTACGCCGATTGTCCGGAGGAGTTACCGAGTTGATCAAAACCTACGCTCCGGACGAAATCGCCATTGAAGGAACATTTTTTCACAAATATGCCCGTTCGGCAATGTTGCTGGGAATGGCACGCGGTGCAGTGGTAGGAGTGGGCGCAATGCACGCTTTGCCAATTTATGAATATGCACCGAAAGTTGCCAAAAAGGCGGTGACAGGTAACGGACAATCGTCGAAAGAGCAGGTGGCATTTATGATGGCGAATATGTTCAAAATCAAAATAAACGACATGCCGTTAGACGCCACCGACGCCTTATCTTTGGCGGTCTGTCATTACCAAAACACCAAACTCCCCGCTGAAATCCGCAACAAAAGCGCCCTTTAATTTTCATCAGTTTATGTCAGGTCATAATGGTCACCATTGTATTTTCAATAGTTATGTTAGGTGATCTTGCTGGTGATGTTTCTAAAAATTGTTTGAAGTTTGAGAGTTGGGCTTTTACGGTTTCGTTCTTGATATCCTTTTGTTGAAAACTATATTCCTGCTCGCAACTGTCGGATGGCAGATGTTCTTATTGTCGATTTGAACCTTTTATGGATCGATATGAAGAATGTAAAACTTTATTAATGATAAAATCAAAGGATATAAAATGGCTAATATTACTCTGCAGGGAAATCCTGTACAAACTGTTGGTGAATTGCCGGCTGTCGGCTCTCAAGCTCCTGCTTTTAACGCGGTGAAAACTGACCTTTCGGGCTGTTCACTTGGAGATCTTGCCGGTAAAAAAGTCGTGCTTAACATTTTTCCGAGTGTGGATACTGGTGTGTGTGCGGCTTCGACTCGTCGTTTTAACGAACTGGCTTCCGGGCTTGATAACACGGTGGTGATTTGCGTATCGGTCGATCTGCCGTTTGCGTTGGATCGTTTCTGCGGTGCGGAAGGTTTGGAGAATGTGATTCCGGTTTCAGTTTTCCGTGATCCTGAGTTTGGTTTAGGTTACGGCGTGACGATTACTGACGGTGTACTGGCAGGACTTCTGTCGCGTGCGGTAGTGGTAATTAATGAATCGGGGCAGGTGGTTTATACTGAACAGGTTCCTGAGATTACTGAAGAACCAAATTACGATGCGGCATTGGCTGCGCTGTAGTCTTTACAGTTATTCGGGCGGTGTGATTCGGTCACACCGCCTTTTTTATTTTGGAACACCCGTTAACCACAGAGTTCCGCTGAGAAAACGTTTTTTGATAAACTACCAAGAAGCAAACCAACTAACCACCGAACCAACGAACCAACAAAACACCTAATTTATGAAAGTTTTTGATATACATACTCACTTTTTCCCGGATAAGATCGCGGCTGATGCGATCCGTCACCTCGAGGCTAATTCGATTCATGATAAATACGCGATGAGTGCCTGCTTTGACGGGACGCGCGACGGATTGATTGCACATATGAAGAAGTGTGGTATTACAGCGTCTTTGAATTTGCCGGTGGCGACCTCTCCTGAACAAATTCCAGGCATCAATTTGTTTGCAGCGAAGAGCAATATGTTTCCGGTTTACTCGTTTGGATCGATTCATCCCGATTGCGAGGATAAACGTGGCGCGCTTCTGCAGATTAAGGAGCTGGGATTGAAGGGAATTAAAATGCACCCTGAGTATCAGCAGTTTTCGTTTGATGATGAACGTGTTCAGGAGATTTATGAAGTTTGTGAGGAGTTGGAACTGATTATTCTATTTCATTGCGGATTTGATTGCTCGTTTCCGCAGCCGTTTCGTTCAAATCCTTACGACTTGTCAAAAGTGCTGAATAGCTTCCCGAAGTTGAAGGTGATCGGAGGACATTTCGGTGGTTTGGACATGTGGGATGATGTGGAGAACTATTTGATTGGTCGTGACGTTTATCTTGAGATCTCTTTTTTACTGGGACATTATCCGAATGAGAAGGTGAAAGAGATGTTGATAAAGCACGATTCGGATAAGTTGTTGTTCGGAAGTGATGCCCCATGGGCAGATCCGAAGGAGACTCTTGATCGCTTCCTTAAATTGAACCTTTCACAAACTCTTCGCGACAAAATCCTTTGGAATAATGCGGTGAAGTTGCTCGGAATTGATTGTTAAATCCATCAATCTTTGCTTTTCCGTGTCAAGATTTTGCAATTTATCCTGTATACATATTCAAATAGAATTAATTAATTGAATGAGAGGAAATTATGGGAATGAAAAAAATTGCACTTTTTGTGCTGGCTGCATCTCAGGTTACATTCGGCTATGGTGTGCGTAGTTCGCGCGGCGCTGAAATGAAGCTGAGAAGTTCGCGTGAACCTGAAAAGTCATTAAGTTTAGCAATGAAGGAGTCGAATCCGGAAACCGCAAAGGCGGCTTTTGCTTACTTCATTAAGCTTGAAAAGGATGTGACTTCTAAAGATTCTTTGAAAGCAATTGTAGCTTTTGCACAGAAAAAAGGGATGTTTTATCCAGTTGCTCACCAGATCTCTTCTTCATCAAAATATGCTTCAATTGCAAAAGCTTTGACTGACTCTTCTATCTCCGGTTCGGATCAGCTTGCTGCTGCAATTCTTTGTAATAAGGCTCTTTCCAGTCATTTAGTTGCTTTAAAAAAATCTCAGGTGGTTCAACTGTCTGAGGACGGTGAAAGTGCACCTGTGACGATTGATCTTTCCGGTGGTGGCGGCGATGAGCCGAAAGGCAAAAAGAGCAAGAAGGGAAAGAAAAGTAAGAAAAAAGGTAAAAAGGGCAAGGGTGGTAGTGAAGCCGCTCCAACTGTTAAAGCGACTGTTCAGCTGAATATCGGAGAAAGCCTTTTTAAGAAAGATTTAAAAACTACGCGTTTTGCGATTCTTGCAGCGGCCTATTCTAAGAATGCAAAGTATAAATCGCTGGTTGAGGCAGTTGAAAGTGATAACCCGTTAATTGTCAGCGCAAAACTTCTG
The DNA here is from genome assembly GCA_002340265.1 of Lentisphaeria bacterium UBA2565. GTDB lineage: Bacteria > Verrucomicrobiota > Lentisphaeria > UBA2565 > UBA2565 > UBA2565. Next base: position 7,607 of record DDLT01000147.1, read on the forward strand.
TTTAAAGCGATGACAACCGGTAGTTTGGACTTAGATGCGGCAACGCAGGTTATTGCGATGAAAGACGGAATCCCAGTGGTTCCAAAGGTGTCTCCTGAATTGGCAAAGTTTGATCTGAATGTACCGAGTCAGGTTCTGATCTGTGAAGCGATTGGAAATGCTAAAGTGTCCGGTGCCTTTGATATTGTGAAAGCGTCTCTTTTCCACAAAGATATCAGAGTCCGTGTGGAGGCGGCTCGCGCTTTACGTAATATTGATGATGCTGATATGGTTGAAGCTGTGACAACCCGTTTTAAGACTGCAAGTTGGCCTGTTGCGGTTGAGTTGTGTAAAACTATGGCGATTAAGCCTAAAAAAGAGTATGTCGACGCACTGCTTCTCCGACTTGCTAAAGAGAAAGGCCGTCTACGCCATGATATTAACTATGCGTTGAGCTGTATTGTCGGCGCACAGAAAGCGACGACTTATGAAAAGTGGTCACGCTGGTGGAGTGATAACAGCAGCTCGTTTGAGGCAAGTGATGACACTTCTGAAGGTTTCCGTAAAAATACCGCAATGGGTCAGGTTTACGCGGCCGGAAATGGTAGCTTTTATGAAACTGTAATCTACAGCTCGAATTTTTGTTATGTGATTGATTCGTCTAAATCGATGAAAGGAAATCGAATTAAATCATTGGTTGAAAATACCTGTTCGACCATCGAAACGCAGAAACCGTACTGTATGTATAATATTGTCGACTTTGGTGGTGATTTGATTGCAATGAGCCCAAAGCTGACAGCAAATAAGGCGATGGGAACAGCACATATTAAGAAGATGCCGCTGACGTTTGCGACTCGCAGTTACGATGCGATGGAGCTTGGTGCGCAAACTGCAGGAATTGATACGATTTACTTTCTAACAGACGGTGCTCCTGTTTGGGGACAAATCAATGACTGGCCGGAAATCGGCGCGGCAATGCTTGTGATGAATCGTTTCAGACCTCTGGCAATTAGTGCAATTAGTTTTGATCCATCGCCGACCCAGGCAAAAGGTATGAGATCATTTGTTTCTCTTCATAATGGTACATTGGAAAATATCATGATTCACGCTGGTGGTGATGAAGATCAGGGCGAACCTAAGGAGAAGAAAAGCAAGAAAAAGAAAAAGAAGAAAAAATAAACTTAAAGTTCAGCATATACAATGCCGCGGAGGGAGTTGCAGATAAGGATTTCTTCCGCGCGTTTTAGATCAGCCAAAGTGATGTTAGTCGCTTTGGCTTTTTGTTTGTAAACAAAGATAAAACAGCTATTTTGAACTTCGTACTACTATTAACATGAAGAGGGACTTTTGTTCATTTATGCATTCACACGCTAAACATATTTATGAGGAAGCTTTGACCCTTTCTGCTTTAGAAAAAGTTGAATTGATCGAGCATTTATACTTTAGTCTGGATTCAAAAGAATCACGTAAAAAGATTGATGAGCTTTGGTCAGAGGAAGCTGAGCAACGTGTTGCAGCTTATGAAAATGGTGAAATTGATGTGACTCCAGCTCTGGAAGTTTTTGATAAAATTGAGAAAATGAAAAAAGATAATGAATATTAACTTTTTACGGACTGCTGAGATTGAGTTGATTGATGCCGTAAACTATTACAATGAGGAGCAGTATGGGCTTGGCTTCGAGTTTGCAGATGAAGTGAAACGTTCAATTGGCAGAATCTTAAATTTTCCAAAAGCATGGCATAAGCTTTCTCCGAATACGCGTCGGTGTCAGACTAATCGGTTTCCCTATGGAATAATTTATCAGTGGCGTAAAAAGGAGTTGTTAATAGTTTCTATCATGAACTTACATAGAGAACCGAACTCTTGGAAAAATAACTGCTAGAACTCAATCTGAGCTGTCGCGTAGCCACGGAGGGAGTTGCAGATAAGGATTTCTTCCGCGCGTTTTAGATCAGCCAAAGTGATGTTAGTCGCTTTGGCTTTTGTTTTTTCTAGGACTTTTTCACGTTCGATTCCCGGAAGGATTCCGCACTCTAAGGCCGGTGTTTTCCACTGGTTGTCTACTTTTATGAAGATATTGGAGATTGCGCCTTCGGTGAGGTGTCCGTTTTCGTTGAAAAAGATCACTTCGTCAAAACCTTCTGCTTTGGCGGCTTTGAATTCATTGTTATAAAAGTCACGATTTGTGGTTTTGTGACACAGAAACGGATCTTTTGAGTTGGTTGTTTTTTCTGAAATCTTTAGTTTTATTAACTCGTTTCCCCAGCCGACTTGTGCAAGTTCAATATTCTCAACACGAATTTCCCCGGACTTGTCAATTATCAGTTTAACTCGTTGTGCAACGTCGAACGACTTCGGAAGAAATTGCCGTGGATTTTCGGGAAAAGGTCGAAGAAACCAACTCTGCGACTTTTTCATTCTTTCAAGGTGCTGATCTAAATCGGTATATCCGGTTTCAGGAAACCAAGCAAGTGTTTCAAACACCTCAAAGTCGGGGCGATGATGAAATACGAAACTGCTTTTTAGTAGACTTTCCTGCCATTCGGCTTGCGGGTTCGAGTCGGCCACGACCCCGCTACCTATTCCCAATCGGGATTTGTCTGGTTCGCAGAGAATTGTCCGAATTGGTACATTAAAACAGAAGTCTCCTCCGGGCACAATACAGCCGACAGCTCCGCAGTAGACTTCACGTGGACTGTTTTCCAGTTCGTCAATAATTTCCATTGCCCTTACTTTCGGTGCTCCGGTAATAGAAGCAGCCGGAAATAGTGCTTTGAAAATCTCGATTAAGTTTGCTTCGGTTTCACCGTGAACTGTAGAAATCATCTGATGAACCGTTTCATAGGTGTCAACATGGAAAAGAGGGGCTACTTTGACCGTTCCTGGCTTACAGATTCGTCCGAAATCGTTTCGAACCATATCGACAATCATCAGGTTTTCAGCACGATTCTTCGGGTCATTCTGCAAAAAGGTTCTCTGACTTTGATCTTGCTCAAAGTTGACTTTGCGTGAAGCAGTTCCTTTCATTGGTTTTGAAAAAAGGTGTGATCCGTTCTTTTCTAAAAAGAGTTCAGGGGAGATAGAAATTATTGACTTTTCATCAAACTGAAGAAAAGCGGCGTAGGGAACCGGGTGCTTTCGTTGAAGCTGCTGAAAAAGTTCAAAGGGTTGATTCAGTTTCGGCAAATTCGCTCGGAATGTGTAGTTTGCCTGATAAATATCTCCATCATAGATGTAGTTCAGGACTTTCTGTAGATCGCTGAGGTATTCATTTTCAGAAAGTTCTGGTTGAACGGATTCTGTCAATTTCACTTCAGTTCTAGAAAGTTCGAATGGTTCCGGCTTGCTTTCGTAAATGTAAAAGTCTAGAAGGTTCCAATTGGAGTTTTTGACTTTTAGTGCTGAATCGAATGCGGCAGAGGCTTCGTAGGAGATGTAGCCGACAGCGTAAAACTGTTTGGAAAGCTGTTGAATTTCTGTCAAGGCAGGGAGAACTTCGCAAAGCTTTTTTGCGGTGATTCTTTTGATCGGATTGCGGAAGGTTACCAGCTCTTCCTTTCCGGGTAGTTTGCAGACAGATATTTTCGAATTCATCATAGTTTCCACTTACGGTTACGTTCAATTGCGAAGCAATGTAGTGGAATAAACGGTTTTGTCTATTGTTATTTCATAACTGAGGCTTTTACGAAAATCTTTAGAATGCGTTGGCTGTCTTCTGAACTGAAGAAATCCGGACCAAAAAGAGAGGTGTATTCATTCTGTTTTTTGGATACAAGCCCACCGATGTGTACTTTCTGATTCGGCATGACTGTAACAGTTGTGGTTAGAGACTCGACCTCAATTGCGCCGCGTTTGCCTTTTTCTGAGATGTAGGAGATTTCAGGATAGAGGTCAATTTCAATTAAACCACTGGCAAGAAGTCGTGGACGCATTTTAAGTTTTGCGCCCACTTTGCGAATCTGAAAGTCTAAATCTGCATAAACCAGAAGTTTTCCGCTATGACGAAGGCGCGTAGTCGGACGTGCAAGGTAAAGTTCCACGTAATTTATTTCAGGAACTTCTTTTCCAACCCAGAGGCTTGCAGAACCTCCGCTGATGGTTACAAGGTTCATTGCTGTGTTTTGCGTTTTTGTTCCTTTTTTCTTGGCAACGTTTACACTGTCGACTTTTGGTAGTTTGACCTTGCCGTCTTCAACTTTTATTGTCCAATCTTTGCTTTCAACACCGAATTCCTTTGAATCTAGAACGGCATTGTCATTGAATTCGACTGTGACTCGAATCTGTTCGCGTTTAGTGTCGGCATCAGCTAAAAACTTGTTGATTTGATCAATCACTTTCTGATCGTCATGAACAAAAATGGCACGACGATCTTTTAGATAAACCATTTTTCCATCTTCTGAAAGCATTGGCTCACAGAACACTTTTACAGTTTCGTAGTCTAAAGCTTTGAGAGGAATTATTTTAATTTTGTAGTGGTAAGGTGCAGAGAATGCGGTAAGGCAGAGAAGTAGTAAAATGGTAATAAGTCGTTTCATGAGATGAGTTCCTTTTCAGTTGTTGTCTGAACTAAACTAATCTCATTGTTGGACTTTTCAAAAGTAAATTAAAGGAAGTGGTATATAAGTGTGCCGAGTCCCAATAAAAAACAGTACGGGCTGAAGTAGTGGAATTTACCTTTGTCCAACAGTTTTAATAGGAAGAGTAGGGCGACGATTCCCGAAATGAATGATGCTAAAAAGCCGCTGATCAGGAGAGTCGGAGCAATTGATGCAATTTCAGTGATATTCAGGAGTGTTGCTCCGGCAACCGCAGGAATCATAATTAAAAACGAGAAATAACCTGAAAAGCTTCTGCTTGCCCCTAAGAGCAACGCAATTGAAATTGTGGTTCCCGAACGGGAAATTCCGGGTAGAATTGCGAAGGATTGAGCGACGCCTAAAAGCAGTGCAAACTTCCAATTAAGATTAATTGGTTCAATGTTTTTCCGCTTTGTAAGGTGGGGCAGATAAAGGATTGCTGATGTCGCAATTAGGCAGATTCCGACAGTTAGAATTGAACGGCTTTCAAAATAATCTTTGAAACTTAGGCCGATGATTGCAGTTGGGATTGAGGCGAGAATGACAAAAACTGCGGTGCGGAATTGATGGCATTCCTGATATGCTCTTTTTAGTGAGAATTTCTTGTCGTGAAACGAAGTATATGACTCTTTGATTAGGTCGAGGTAACGTTTACGAAATACAATCATTACGGCGAGAAGGGTTGCAAAATGAACCACTACATCGAAGCCGACGTTGTTTTGGAGTGAATCATGTCCAAATTGTGAAAAGATTTTTAGGTGTCCCGAGCTGGAAACCGGAAGGAATTCGGTCAAGCCTTGGACGATTCCTAGAATGATTGCTTTTATTGTTTCTGTCATGTTATTTAGTTGGTTTGGAGAAAGCTGTTTTATATTTTATTGCGAATTTTACATCTACCTCGTAGCGGTGGAGTTGCTCTAAATAGCGAACCATCCCATGCTTAAACGCAGGTAGTATCTTGTTTCGAGCTTTTCAATATCTTCTGGAACTTGATTATCGTATTCACTGCGCATTCCAAGTTTTAGACTCCATAGTTTGTCCGATTTTAACGGAATCTCCAGATAACTTTCGAAGTATGAATCGTAGTTCTCATCGTCTCCCGCATCGAGCTTGTAACCCAAGTCGCTGACCACTTTCCAGGTATTTTTAAAGATATAGAAGCCGTAAAAACCTAAATCGACACCTGCCGGATAGGTCTCATCCTGACCTAAAAAACGTTCCGCACTGACAAATCCTCCAGCTCGCAGACGAAGTTCCAGATCTGAATCTTTTTGAAAATAGTGGACATAACCCGCCGATTCACTCACTCGGTATTCGAGGTCTTGCGCTTTGTTGTAGCGTGCTTCCGTAGTAGAGTACCAGGAATGCGGCTCATCCTTGTCTTCATATTGAAACAGAAACTTCATATTGTTCTGTGTTTCATCTTCTTCGACTGTTTCCTGTTCTCCTTCCAGTGAGGTATTGATTCGGAAGTTTCCATCTTCATATTTTGCATGAAACACACCAGCGATTGCTCGAGATGTGGAGTTTCCGTTTTTGGAGTTCCAATCCAGATCAAAACGATAAAGCCAACGGTTTTTATCTTCTTCCAGAGTTACCGGACGGTTTTCGCCAGTCAATGCCTTTTCATACTTCCAGATGATCATGTTCGGATTAAAATACTTGGTATCTGTTTCCAAATCGGCCTTCATCTGCTCATTTCCAGTCGTCAGGTCGATTTTCTCCACATCTTTCTTTTCAACCTTAAGCACGCCGAGGTAGGGCGTTTTCAACTCGATATCGTCGGTGTTGTTATTTAAGATCTCTCCATTGATGACAGATTTATCCTTGAGGTAGATCATATCAGCATGGAGGCAAGACACAAAAGTAGTGAATAAAAAGGTAAAAAAAGTAAGTTTCATGTCAGTCAGCGAAGATGTTGGGGTAACAGTTTCAGTGGCTTAACTTATGAAAATTCGAGACAGTTGCAACCAGTCAAAATCAATCTATTTAAGAAAATGTGTAAATTGTCAAAAATATATTCATTCTGACAGTTTTATGATCTGGGTTTCTTGCGATGAAACGTCGATTTGGCTGGTGATTTTTTTGCTTAAATAGTCGACTGTCAGTTGGTTGTTGCTAAGTCGTAATTTCGGATAGGTTTTGTTCGAAAAATTATTAATTTCGTTTTCGACTACGAAATTCATTTTTAGAAGGTAGTCGGTATGCTTTTGTGAGTTGAGATATTTTATCCGTGTAATGTTCTGATTCTTTAAAAGTTTCAGCACAGAACTTTGAATGTATCGATCGTTTAGGAGAACAGTTGATGTGTTCAAATATTGATTTGTGGCTACGGCGGCGGCCAGTTTGTTCTCTTTGCCTTTGATTATATAAACCTGCCACTGTTTCGGAGGTTGCTGATTTATCATGATGAGGGTTACGGTGACGAATACAACGAGACTAATTCTGAATATTCGACCTTTTACGAAGGTAATTGTCAAAAGTAGGGCGTAATAAATGATAATGAGTGATGAACATACGGATTGGGTCGAAATGAAAAGTTGATTACGACTGATGGTTTGTGCAAAAAGTAGAAGTGGATCTAAGAAGAAGTTTATGATTTCATTCAGAAAAGCGAAAGGAATTATCAGTTTCAGACAAATTGTAAAGAGAAGTCCGAATGCGCAGAAGCCACTCCAGACAGCTGTGATTATAGTCAGTGGTTGGAAAACTCTGAAGTAGAAAATCTGTAAACCAAGGGCGGCGAAAAAGACGACTGTTCCTAGGTAAACGGTGTCAATTACTACTCTTTTAATGGTTTGAAGGTTTTGATTTGAATTAGTTTTAAGTTTTTCCAGAATATTTATGTGTTCTACAATTGCAGCTTTGTGATTGAAAAAGCGAATGAGAAAGAAGACGATGAGGAAAGAGAGTTGGAATCCGGCATCAACCAGATATAACGGATTGATTAACAAAAGTGTGAGTGCGGAAACAGAGATAGTATTGTAGACGTTGACGGTTTTAAAGAGTCCACGGGCAAAGGACCAAATTGCAATCATTGTCCACGCCCGCATCGCCGAAGCGGGCGCTCCGGTAATTAGTACATAAAACAGCATAATTGTCGGCATAAGGAAACACCGTAACCTGACAGGAATGTTGATAACTCGCAAAAACAACATCACGAAAATGGAAACAATGGCGACGTGGAGCCCGCTGACGGCAAAAAGGTGAAGGAAACCGCCTTTCAACAGCTCGTCTTTCTGGGCGCGGTTGATACTTTCTTTTTTCCCAAGAAAGATGCCGATCAGGTATCGACACTCTTCACTTTCCGGGTTTAAGCCGTATGCGATTCGTTTTGTCAGTTTTGCACGAATCTGTTCTGTGACTTTGAAAAGCGACAAATTCCCATCTTGCACTGATTCGACTTTTGAGACCTTGAATGTGCCGACTATTCTTTTCTTTGCTAAAAACTCAGCATAATTGAAGTCGTTTTTCAAAAGCGGCGGTTTGGTTTTCTTAAACTTTCCTGAAACCTGATAAATGTGACCGAAACCGATCTGTTTGGGTATGGCTGAGAACTCGGCGATGACTTTGTATGATTTATTGTTATAAGAAAGTTCAGCGTCATACCGTCGCTGATTGTAGGAAAACTTATCAGGAAGAATTCGTAAATCTGTGATTTTTAGTTTTGCTTCACATTTCGCTGTCGGCAGTTTCTCATTTAAAATTTGTTGTTTCCTATAGAGTGAAAATGAGATCATTAAAGCGCCGAGAAAAAGGGGAATAAGATATTTTCGATTTTTACGAAAGTAATAGAGTGAGGCGAAAATCGGTAGAGTCAGCAAAATGTTTACGGCTACAATTCCGTAAATGAACAGGGCTCCGCTGATCCAATTCAGCAAAATGGCGACCGCTGGCAGTTGCAGTAAATCTTTAATTTTGACTTCGCGTGGCTTCACAATTAGTGACCTTTATCGACAGATTAAGAGAACGAAATAAGAAACACCCAAAAGTGAGGAAATGAAACATTTATTTGAAAAGAATCTTACTGCTTATAAATCAAAGAAAAAGGACGCAAAATAGTATGATATAAAAAACTGAAATGCTTTTGTTTAAATGAGTTGATTAATAAAGTCATCTTATTATAGTAACGCCGCTTGTTCTACAGGGTATTGGATGGAGGTTCGGAGAACCATTTTTTTTATGAGATGACCATCTACCCGTAGAGGCTTAATAAAAAACATTAAAGAGGTGCTGTATGGCAGTAAAAATCCGTCTTACCCGTAAAGGGAAGAAAAACGCCCCAGTTTACAGAATTGTTGTAGCTGATGGCCGTAGTCCACGTGATGGTAAATTTATCGAAGTTATCGGTATGTACAACCCGCGTTTGAAAGAAGAGAAGATCGATCTTGAGAAAGTTGAAAAATGGGTAAAAAACGGTGCTCAGCCTTCTGAGACTGTTCAAGCTATTATCAAGCGTGCGCAAGAAGGTCGTAAACTAGAAGTTGCTCCTGCGAAAAACATTCAAGCTCCAGCTCCTAAAGTAGTTGAAGAAGCTCCTGCAGAAGTTGCTGAAGAAACTGAAGAAGCAGTCGCTGAGGCCGCTGAATAATACCTCCGGGAATATTTAAAATGATTGGTTTCCTGAAAAAACTTTTCGGCTGTGGATGTCAGAATGCTGATTTTCCAAAACGAACTCCAAACATGGACGACGTTGAGGCCCTAAAAACTTTTGTTGAGTTTATCTGCCGTCGTTTGGTTGATTTTCCAAACAAGGTTTCGGTAAATGTCAGAGAAGACGAGCGAGTTGTTGCACTACAGATTACCTGCGAAAAAACTGACGTAGGTAAAATTGTCGGCAAAAACGGAAAAACAATTGCTGCTATTCGCGCGCTTGTAAGCGGTGCGGGTGGACGTCTTGGACGTAAAGCTCTTGTTGAAGTCCTTGACTAGGATTTGTTACCACGCGTGGTTTTAATACGACGCTTATATAAGAGAGATAAATGACATTACTACGTATTGATGTAATTACACTTTTTCCGCAGATGTTTTACGGCCCGTTTGGTGAGTCGATTCTAAAACGCGCGGCAGATCGTGGAATCATTGAACTGAATGTTGTTGATCTTCGTGATTATACGCATGATCGTTATCGTACTGTCGACGAACGCCCCTTCGGCGGAGGCGCAGGAATGGTGATGAAATGCGAACCGCTTTTCGAGGCTGTTGAAGCATTGCGAACTCCCGACACAAAAGTCGTGGCTTTATGTCCGACCGGGAAAACGTTTTCACAACAGACTGCAAAAGCCCTGACTGCAGAAAAACATCTTATCATGATTTGTGGTCATTATGAGGGCATTGACGAGCGTGTTCACGAAGCACTGGTTGATATCGAAATATCAATCGGCGACTATGTACTTACCAACGGCAACTTAGCCGCGATGGTAGTCACAGACGCAGTATGTCGACTATTACCCGATGTATTAGACGGTAATGAAACTCTTGAAGACGAATCTTTCAACGAAGGGCTGTTGGAGTATCCGCATTACACAAGACCGCGGGTGTTTCAGGGCATGGAAGTGCCGGAGGTGTTGCTGTCAGGCAATCACGCCGAAATAGATAAATGGCGGCAACAACAGGCCGTAATCCGAACTAAACAGCGTCGCCCGGACCTATTGGCAGATGCTGAAAAATAAACAAATGGAGTATTGAGCAATGAGCAATATTATCGATACAATTAACAAAGAGCAGGTAAAACCTAACCTACCTGTTATTGAAGTTGGTGATACAGTAAAAGTTCACGTTTCTATCATCGAGGGTGCTAAAGAACGTGTACAGGTTTTCCAGGGTATTATCATCGCAATCAACGGTTCAGAAATCACAAAAACTATCACAGTTCGTCGTGTTGTTTCTGGTCAAGGTGTTGAGCGTGTATTCCCAGTGAACTCACCAAACGTACGTAAAGTAGAAATCATGGGACGTGCTGCAGTACGTCGTTCAAAACTTTACTACCTACGTGGTCTTTCTGGTAAAGCTGCACGTTTGAAACCAAGAGACATCTAGTCTTAACGGTTGATCAAATTTTAAAAGGCGTTTCGCAATCACTGCGAAGCGCCTTTTTTGGTTTTAGGATGTAGGGGATAGGATTTAGGACTTAGGTTACAGACCGCAGGTTTGAAAGTTATTAGATTATGAGCTGATATTTCAAGAATAGTCGTAAAGTTGTTTGTTATAAATGGATTTTTTCGAACTCTATTTGCCCACTTAATTTATTAAATGTTTGTATAAAAATATCGATGTGTGACAACTCTTTATTTTTCGATATTTGTGTTAATATTAATTCTCTTTCTGATTCTTTAACATTCTGCCCTATATAAACTGCTTTAAAAATGTGAAATGGTAGTTTTTCTAGGTAGACATTGCCACAAATTTTTTTAGCATTTTTCAGCTTTGAGATTAACCGAAATTCTTTTTCATAGCTCCATTTTTTTTCTTTGTGGAATAGAAAAGAACTTATCAATTCATCTGTTATGGTAAGACATTTATTCTCTAGTTTTTTTACGTTAATACCATTAAATCTAATTATTCCTTGATTCAGGCTGAGTTCGAATGAAACTTTATCTAAGTTGTAATCAATTTCACTAGAAATATAGTTATCTAAATGTCGTAAATCTTCTGAAAATTCAACCACAATCCCATTGTAATCGTTACCGTAACTTGCCCACATAACCTCATTTTTGTTGTCTTGAGTCAGTGAGAATACTCCTATTTCTTTATTCAATTGATCGTTGAATATTTTATATTCGTTTACTAACTGGATTCTGTCATACTCCGCCATGCTTTTGTACCCTTCTTGATGTATAAGGTGAGGACATATATTGCCAAGTCTTCTTGATGGGAAAGGATTTAATGCAAAAGTTATAGCATCTTTATCACTAACCTTACCAAATGGAAATAGGCCTGGTAACTCTTTCATTAACGCCATTCTGGCCCTAGATAAATCCTTAGGTGAGTATTTGTCGATATAAAATTTGGGCCTAGCTTCTTTAGGATCATTTAAATATTTTGGCTGTGTAAACCTGAATAAACCATCACAAAGAAATGATACTCGAATTGTTCCTGTATCTTTGTCTACTCCAAAATATTTATAATACATCGATCTTCCTTGATTAGAGTAGCATGCAATGGGACTCTATTACATAAATACTTATAGGTCTTTATCCATTTTATATTACTGCAATTATTTTTAGTCATTTATTGTGGCGTTTGAAGCCGATTTTGTTGGTTGTCCCGTATTGTGAGTCTTCAATGACAAAATCGTTTGGCTAGACTCATAATAGTCTCACTTTTCGTTTATACAACTGAATCTAGTTACAGGTTTTAATGCTCCAAGTAAAATTTTGTCTTTCACCTCTATCCTCTCGCCGCTCACGTCCTTCCCCTATCCTCTAATCCCTAACTCCTAACCCCAAAAAAGAAAAAAGCCTTTGAATCTTTCGATTCAAAGGCTTTTATGCAACTAAATTGTTGACGCGCTTATAGGTAGCGGTAGATGTCTTCCAGTTCTAGTCCCTGATCAATCATCAATACCTGTGCGTGGTAAAGTAGCTGAGAGATTTCTTCGGCAGTTTCTTCTTTGCCTTCAAAACGCGCAGCCATCCAGGCTTCACTTGCCTCTTCACTCAGTTTTTTACCGATAAAGTGAGTACCTTTTGCCAGCTCTTTTACAGTTCCGGAGTTTGGATCCTGTGTTGCGGCTTTCTCTTTTAGTTCAGCGAACAGCTGTTCAAAGTTTTTCATTTTAATCTCCAATATGTAACGGATGTGGTTGCTCCGTAATTCTTTCGACGTATAAGTTCCCAAGATAGATCTTCGGGTAAATCAACAAGTGCTTCAGGGCCTGATTCAAGTATCAGAATCGCATCTTCATGGACAAATTCCGCGAGCTTTTTGTCAAAAAGGAAATCTCTAGGACCTTTCTGATTTTCCTTTGGAATGTAAGGAGGATCAGCAAAGATGACATCGTAGAATTTCTTTTTTGATGCTAAAAGCTTCGGCGCGTCCAATGCATTTGCGTTAATCACTTTTGCAGAAAAATCATCTTCAGTTCGATTACCGAAACCGATGATGGATTTTGTCACTTTCTGCAGATTATTTGTAATGTTTCTGCAGAATTCGGGAACGCGTTCAATCATTACGACTTCTTCGGCTCCACGACTCAGTGCTTCCAAGCCAAGATTTCCGCTTCCGGAACAAAGATCAAGTACTCTTGCATCTTCAAGGCTTCCGAGGGCGGAAAACATTGCACCTTTTATTTTGTCTGATGTCGGGCGCACTTCAACTCCTTCTGGAACGTCAAGCTGTACCCGTTTGGCTTCTCCGGCAATAACTCGTAACATTAGAACATTCGGCGCGCTATAACGACGCGATCTCCAGGTTTGAGGATTGGATCAACCTCTGTGCCTTCTTCGATCTTGTCGTAGTCGTGTTTGCTTGTCTTACGGTTGCGAATAATTTTGATCGAATCACGATCAGCGAATTCGGTCAGACCACCGCTTGAGATGATAAGCTCAGTAAGCGTCATTCCACCTTTGAAGTCGACTCGACCTTTAGTTTCAATTTCACCTGAAATATACAGTGAACCGGTTTCACCAGTTACGTCAACTGTACAGTCGCGGAAGAAACCGCCTTTGATGTAGGCTTTGCGGATTTTCTCAGCTGCATCAGAATCAGTAAGACCCGCAATGTTCACTTTACGAACCATTGGCAGTGTGATATCACCGTTTTTATCTACATTGGTAGTTTTTTCGATGACATCATCAGGACCTACTCCGATATCGTAAATACGAACATTTACTTCCGAACCACGTTCAAGTGTGGCATCACGGAGGTCACCGCTCTCTTTCTTTCTTCGTAGCATATCCTCTACCTGAATTAGAGTTTTTGCTGTCAGTTTTTCTGATACAGGAAAATCACCTTTCGGCCAAATTTGAATGCGTTGAAGCTCTTTTATGCACTCCTTCTGATTATCAATATTTTTAATAATTCCTTCCATATCGCGAAGGCGTACCATTGCTTGAGCAAACATTCCATTGGTTACAACTGTGTCATCAGACACGTTAACATCAGGTCCATCAACAGCTGAACCGAATGAACTGTCCAATGTGTTACAGCCTGTGACTGCAAATGAAAGTGCAATTAAAGTTGAAAAACAGAATTTACGCATATTTTATCTCCAAATTATTCCCATTCGATAGTTGCAGGCGGCTTAGAACTGATGTCGTAAACCACTCGGTTTACACCTTTCACCTGATTAATAATCTTGTTTGAAATCATTGCCATAAACTCATAAGGCAAGTGAACCCAGTCTGCTGTCATACCGTCAGTTGACTCCACCGCACGAAGAGCTACACAGTTTTCGTAAGTTCTTTCATCACCCATTACACCAACTGACTGAACAGGAAGTAGCATCGCTCCAGCCTGCCAAACTTGGTCATATAGTCCAGCTTCACGTAGACCGTTGATGAAGATTGCATCAACTTCCTGAAGAATCTGAACTTTTTCCGGTGTGATATCGCTTAGAATACGAATTGCCAGACCCGGTCCCGGGAATGGGTGACGTCCAAGCAGTTTAGGTTCGATATTAAGTGAACGTCCAACTCGTCTTACTTCATCTTTGAAAAGCAGGTTTAGAGGTTCAACAATTTTAAGTTTCATTGTTTCCGGCAACCCACCCACATTGTGGTGTGATTTGATTGTTGCAGAAGGTCCGTTTACGGAACATGACTCAATTACGTCAGGGTAAATTGTACCTTGAGCAAGCCATTTTACATCTTGGATTTTGTGAGCTTCAACATCAAATACTTCGATAAACTCGCGACCGATGATTTTACGTTTGGTTTCAGGATCACTTTCTCCTGCAAGGGCATTCCAAAAACGCTCCTTAGCGTCAACACCGATTACGTTTAGACCCATGTGCTTGTAAGAATCCAATACATCTTCAAACTCATCTTTACGAAGTAGACCGTTGTCAACGAAAATACAGGTAAGGTTCTCACCAATCGCTTTGTGAAGCAGAACACCGGCAACTGTAGAATCAACTCCACCACTTAGACCAAGAACAACTTTGTCATTGCCAAGCTTCTTTTTCAGAGAGTCGATTGTAGACTCAACGAATGAATCCGGTGTCCAATCTTGAGAACATCCACATACGTCAACAAGAAAGTTGCGAAGTAGGGTTGTTCCATCTGTAGAGTGATAAACTTCCGGGTGGAACTGGATTGCAAAAGTCTCTTCACCCTGAATCTGGTATGCTGCCACTTTTACATCGTCAGTCGAGGCGATGATTTCGTAGTTTTCTGGGACACGTGCAATCGTGTCACCATGCGACATCCAAACTTGAGAGTTTTCGTGAATTCCACGGAAAAGGATGTTTTCACTGTTTACAAAGCTTAGGTGTGCACGTCCGTATTCGCGAGTTTTTGAAGGAAGAACTTCACCGCCAAAGTAGTGAGCCAAATACTGTGAACCGTAGCAAACACCCAGTAGAGGCATTTTTCCTTTGATCTCTTCCAGATTTGGGTGTGGTGCGTTTTCGTCACGAACCGATGACGGGCTACCACTTAGGATTACACCACAATAGTCTGTTACAGATTTAGGTGGATTGTTGAATGGATGGATTTCACAGTAGATGTTCAACTCACGAACGCGACGAGCGATCAGCTGAGTGTACTGTGAACCAAAGTCAAGAATTAAGATTTTTTGCATAGATTTGGTGGGTTGAATTTTTTATAAATAATTAAGTTTCAAAAGCCTTGATTAAAATCGAGCCTTAATATAAAGAGACAATGCTTTTCTGCAATTTTAACAGGCAATAATATTAACGAAATTACTTCGCTGTTTTTAAATTGACCAGTTTTCTACTTTTAACCCCGGAATTTTACTGAAGTGTCGTGCATTGTTCGTGACGACTGTGTAGCCCAGTGACAAAGCTGTCGAACCGATTAATAAATCAAAATCATCGACAGTTACACCATTTTGCTGTAGCTCTGCTTTTAATTCTCCGAAACTGTCCATGATAGCAGTTGTGACTTCCAAAATAGGGAAAATTTCTCGTAAACGGTAAACTTTTGCAAGGTTTTCGTGAACACGTTGGGATTTTTTAGCGCCAAAAACCATCTCTCCGTAGCTGATTACACTTATTGCCTTTGGGGAATCGGCATGAGACCTGAAGTTTTTGATTACGTTCTCGTTTCCTTTAAGAGAGTATATTAAAATATCTGTATCGATTAAATACATTAGAAAATATCTCCGGAAAATCTAGTTGTGTCAGTTTCTCGTGATTTGCGAATTTCAAGACTAATTTTTTGCTCAGTACGAGTGTCATCCCAGCTCCCACAAAGCTCAAGAAAGTTTTCGGTTGCACTTTTATGCTTTGAAATTGGTTGTGATAAAAATTCTTTCAACATCATTGTGACTTCTTGACTGATGGAGCGGTTTTCCATCGCAGCGCGCCTTCCGAGTGCCTCATAGAGTTGATCGTCTAATGAACGGACTTGTAAA
Organism: Lentisphaeria bacterium UBA2565; assembly: GCA_002340265.1. GTDB lineage: Bacteria > Verrucomicrobiota > Lentisphaeria > UBA2565 > UBA2565 > UBA2565. The sequence continues at coordinate 23,702 of DDLT01000147.1, forward strand.
ATTGCCATATCTGTTTCCTCCGTAAAGGGGTTGTGCTTACAAGTTTAAAGTAGTCCCTTTGCATGAGTATGCAATCTTTTTGCATGAATTGGTTGAGTCGGTATTACTTCTCTAACGGGTCGGTTTGGATATATTTCAGTGTTTCAACGGCAATGTTTTTGAACGTAGGGGCTGCAACCACACCTCCGTAATGTGATTTTTCCGGCTCATCAGCTACTACCATCAGCACAAATTCAGGATTTTCTGCTGGAAGAAAACCGATGAATGAGGCTACGTATTTTGAGTGAGAATAAGTGCCGTTTACCACTTTCTGACTTGTTCCGGTTTTTCCAGCTACGTTGATTCCTTCAATCGCGGCTCTTCTGGCTGTTCCCCCCGATTGGGTCACGAGAGAAAGTGCTTGCGTCATTTTTTTAGTCGCTTCTGGACTAATTACACGACGCTTTAGTTGAGGCTGGAATACTTTTACTGATTCGTTATTTGGGTCTTCTACACGATCAACTGCATAAAGTTGCATCATCACGCCGTTGTTTGCCAGCGTGCAGTAGGCTTGAAGCATTTGTGCGGCGGTTACTGAAATTCCCTGTCCCATCGGAATTCTTGTGATGCTGATATCCCACCACTTTTTCGGACGCAGAAGTTGCCCGGGCGTTTCCTGCCCTAGGCCGACTTTTGGGCGTTGACCAAATCCGAATTTTCTCAGATAGCTCCAAAGTTTCATTTTCCCCAGTTTCATTGCAACTTTGGCGGTACCGATGTTACTAGATTCCTGAATAATGGTTGCGACGTCAATATATTCGTTAGGGTGACTATCTTTCAGTTTCCAGCGTCCCCAATATCCTTTTTCACAGTAAAACCTGTCATGAAGTTGTACAACTCCGGCATCTAAAGCCGCGGCAATTGATACGCCTTTCATAGTGGAACCTGGATCGAAGTAGTCGACCAACATACGATTTCTAAGTTGATCCTGCTTTAGGTTTGAACGATCGTTCAGGTTAAAATTTGGGTATTGAGCCATTCCGAGAATTGCCCCGGTTTTTGGGTTTGCCATCATGATGTAGGCAGATTTTGGAGAGAAGTTTTTAACGAGTTCCTTTAGTTCGGTTTCGATAATGTTTTGAATAGGTTCACGAATTGTCAGGTAGACATTGCTACCGTGAACCGGCTCTTTGCGCGAAACCTCAGAGAAGCGGACAATATTGCCCTTTGCACCGCGAAGGTATGATACTTCTCCCTGTTCTTTTGGTTTAAGACTTTCGTTCCACGCCTTTTCTATTCCGATACGACCGACATTAGATTTGGTTTCTTCGTCAAACGATTGATAACCGATGACATGTGAGAGAAGTCGGTCGTTAGGATAAAAACGACTGTAGGTTTTTTTGAAGTCCAATCTTTTGAATAGGGAAGGGTAGCTGACAAGTTTTGCCTGTTCAGAATCGGCAAATTTGTTTGATTGAATCATGTCGTAGAGAGAGATCTTTACCTCTTTCGCGACAATAATCTGAAATGGCTTACCCGGCTTAAGTCGCCTTCTTAACACATCTTTGGGAGTGTTGAAGATAAGATTCAGGTCATTAATCAGCTTTTCCTGATCTACGTATTCTGACTTTCCCTGCTTATTCTTTATTTTTTTAAATTTTGGTTTGTAGAGACTGACTTCAAAGTGAATGAAATCGGAGGCAAGAAGTTTCCCGTTTTTGTCAAGAATCGAGCCGCGTCGACCTTCTTCTTTGACTTTGTAGGAGGCTAGAATACGTGCTTTCCTTGAAAGCTCATCGTGGCGTTCAACCTGAATGTGATAGAGTTGTTTAATCAAAAAGTAGTTCCAGGCAATGATGCCCAGAACTACAAAAAGTATGATTCTTACTACATAACCACGATGCATTTTTTAGTCCACGTAAGCGTAAACCAGACTATCTGATCTCTCATCACGTTTCGCATAAGATGCTCCGTCAATTCGAACGACCTGACCCGGAGAAGGGTTGCGAAGTCCAAGATTGAATTTTGCGTTCATCTTTGCGATATAATCTTTTTTGGTAAACCTCTTAGACTGATTCGCAAGGTTAGTTTTTTCGTATTCTCTAAGCTGAACTTTTTTCGCAACTTGGTTGGCTTTGTTCAAAAGGTTATCAGCCGCTTCTTTGTAATAAATTTTAACAGCACAAGCCGCGCCGCAAATCAAAATCATTGCAATTACCGAAAGGATACCTTTCAAAGAAGGTCCCTGACCGGAACTGCTTTTTCTATAATTTTTACGTTTTCTCATTTTAATTCCCTTAAATCTTTTCTGCGGCACGAAGTCGTGCACATGCCGCACGACTGTTCTCAGCCAGCTCTTTTTTAGTTGCCGTTACTACTTTGCGTGTGATGACTTTCAGTTTCGGTACTGTGTTGCAGGCGCAGACTGGAAAGTCCGGCGGACAAATACAGTCTGTGCTGAGTCGGTTAAAAAATCTTTTAACCATTCGGTCTTCAAGAGAGTGGAATGAAATCACTGTCAACCTTCCACCCGGAGCCAGAAGGTCAACCGCATCTTCCAATGCTCTTTCCAGCTCGCCAAGTTCGTCATTTACTGCAATTCGTAAAGCTTGAAAATATAAAACGGCGGATGATTGTCGGCGACCTGTAACTTTATCAACACGATCAATCATATCGGCCAATTCACCTGTGCGTTCAAATGGCTTTTTCTCCCTATCTGCAACAATAGCTCGAGCAACCGCACCGGCTCTTTTGACCTCGCCGTATTCTTTAAAAATAGTTTTTAACTGCTCTTCGGAGTACTGATTTATAATCGTACTGGCACTTAGCGGATTGCGACGATTCATTCGCATGTCCAAAGGCCCGTCTGCTCTAAATGAAAAACCGCGTTCTGCAGTATCAATCTGATGAGAAGACACTCCGATATCCAAAAGAATTCCGTCGACACTATCCCAGCCCTTTTCCGCACAGAACTCTTTCATCTGCGAAAAAGTGCCATGAAACAGGTTTACACGGTCTCCGAATTTCTCTAAATTTTTACCAGCCGCGGCTAATGCCTCGCGATCCTGATCAATTCCAATAAGTTCAGCATTTGGATTTGACTCAAGAATCATCCCGCTATGCCCGCCGGCACCCAAAGTCCCGTCAATGAAGCGCAACCCTTTTTCCGGCTGCAACAGCTCCATTGTCTCTTTTGGTAAAACTGAAATGTGATGAAAATTGTTATCCATTACTAAACCCTATTTAAGCCCGTCTATTAAATTGCCGAGCGCATTGCCGACATCACTAGGCTGTTCTTGTAAATCCTGAATGACATCAAGAATGTCATCCACGTCAAACTGCTGCTGATCCCAAAGTTCTTTTGACCAGATTTGGATCGAATCGAATGAACCGACAAATACGACGTGTTCACTAATTCCTGCATAGTCCATCAATTTACGACTTAAAGAGATACGTCCCTGTTTGTCGCAAGTGCAGTCAACTGCATAAGAACCGATCATAGCCAACGCTTTGCTGACGTTACGATTGGCGAAAGAACCCGCTGTCAATTTCTTCAGCATCTCCTTCGCTTTTTCTGGTGAAACAGCCAAAAGGGTTTTGTCACGACCAGGCAGAATTACCAGACGTGTACGGTCTTCACCCGTACTGCGCCAAGTTCTAGGAATAGCCACGCGTCGCTGACTATCCACAGAGTGGTCAAATTCGCCTAAATAAAGTTGATCGGACATTTCAGAAATATTCCCCTAATTGGACCTAAGTACACCTATTCTCCCCTAATATATACATAACAAGCCTCAGAGAAAGCAGTTTTTTAACATTTTTGTAGGATTTTTATAGAATGGCTAAAAAGTCGTAACTTCTGAAATTTCAGTAAATTACGAAAAGGCTAGTTTTGGCAAAAAGAAAACAGGGGGAGAATAGGGGGTGAATCACCAAAACACCCCTAGTTATGAGACTGAAGTGCTGTTGAAACATTAAGAAAGGAGTAAAAAGGGGAAACAAAAAAAGAGGTTGGCGTTAACCAAACTCTTCAGACTGTGGACAAACCTCATGTTTTTACAAAAAGGCATCAGTAGAGCCACTTCTCCGAAGTGGCATTAGCCTCAAACAGCATCATCCATTTCGGAGAAATGGAGTTACTTTCAACTTTGTC
>DDLT01000168.1 GCA_002340265.1 Lentisphaeria bacterium UBA2565
AATGGGCGGTTAAACTTTCACCGAAAGTGAAAGATGATATGAAAACATTCCTGCCATATCAGTTTAAAAAATAAAGTAACTCCACCGCTACGAGGTGGATGAGATATAAAAGCTCAGGTTCACGCCTGAGCTTTTTCATTTTAATAAGTTGGCGAGTACTCCAAAACCTCTCCTCTATCTCCTCTCTTCTAACTTCAACAGGTTGAAAATTCTGATTATCCCCACATCTTAACACGCAATAATTCAATACACAAAACTTTATTTCTGGAGAAGAGAATGGCTGAAAAAATTACAATGACCAATGAGCACCTGAACGTACCGAACGAACCAATTGTTCCATTTATCGAAGGTGACGGCATCGGACCCGATGTCTGGAGTGCCAGTAAACGTGTGATCGATGCCGCTGTTGAAAAATGCTACGGATCAGAAAAAAAGATTGCCTGGACTGAAGTTTTTGCCGGTCAAAAAGCATTTGATAAATTTGGAGAGTGGCTTCCTGAAGCGACAATTGAAGCCTTCGAAGAACACCTTGTAGGAATCAAAGGTCCCCTGACGACTCCAGTCGGCGGCGGTATTACGTCTCTGAACGTAACGCTTCGCCAACGCCTCGACCTTTACGCCTGTGTTCGCCCAATCCGTTACTTTCAAGGCGTACCTTCTCCTGTAAAACGTCCAGAACTTGTGGACATGGTTATCTTCCGCGAAAATACCGAAGATGTCTATGCCGGGATCGAATGGATGACTGGAACTGCAGAGGCTGATAAAGTCGTTAAATTTCTAACCGAAGAAATGGGTGTTTCAAAAATCCGTTTTCCTGAAACTTCATCTATCGGAATCAAACCAGTTTCAATGGAAGGCTCAAAACGTCTTATCAAAACTGCCATTGACTATGCTATTGAAAACAATCACAAATCGGTAACACTTGTTCACAAAGGTAACATCATGAAGTTTACCGAAGGCGGATTTCGTCAATGGGGTTACGAACTGGCAAAAGAAGAGTACGGTGATCAAGTCGTCAGCTGGGCTGATTGCAAAGGCAACGTCCCGGAAGGAAAAGTTCTTATAAAAGACTGTATTGCCGACGCGTTTCTTCAGGAAATTCTGCTACGTCCTGCCGAATACGATGTAATTGCGACACTAAACCTAAATGGAGATTATGTATCTGACGCACTTGCCGCAAACGTCGGCGGTATCGGTATTTCTCCTGGTGCAAATATCAATCACACTACCGGTCTTGGTATTTTTGAAGCGACACACGGCACTGCACCGGATATTGCTGGAATGAACAAAGCCAACCCGGGCAGTCTGATTCTATCAGGTGAAATGCTACTTCGTCACCTTCATTGGTGTGAAGCCGCTGATCTAATCATTTCAGCTTTAGAAAAGACCATTCAGTCTAAAACCGTAACCGGTGATTTAGCAGCTCTGACTGAAGGTGCAACCGAAGTCGGCACCGCAGAGTTCGCCGACGCGATGATCGCAAATATGTAATTAGGCATCAGGCTTTAGGCGTTTGGCAAAAGGTTTTCGACCGCTGCCAACGCCTTTTTATTAATAGGAGTTGACATGTATAAATGGACAGTCTGTGATCCTTTAGAAAAAGACGTCATTGAAAAAGGTGTCATTGAGAAAAACAAAATCCTGGAAACGTTCGTAAATTATCCATGGAAAGATGAACTGAATAAACGTCCATCATTTGATGGGGAACCTTTTTTCAGTCCAACCTTAGAGTTTATAGACACAAAAAACTGCCAAGCAATTGCATTTTCTGTAGTAGATGACTTCAACGGACTTAGCTTCTATCTATTCTACAAACGCCCCCAAAAAGTCAAAAAGTGGTTTGGGTTAGTAAGTAAATATGATCCGGAATACGTCTCTGACTTATTAGACCAAGATTTTAATTCTGCAAAAGAGATTCTTGAACAGTTCTTAAACCAAAAATTCCAAGAACTTGAAAATAAGTTCTAAAACTCTATCCTAAATCCTACTCAGTATGTCAAATCCTTTAAACATCCTTGCTTTTGAACCTTTTTATGGAGGGAGTCATAAAGCTTTCATTGATGGTTGGATTAAGCACAGTTCTCACAACTGGCAGCTTCTGGCGCTTCCCGATGAAAACTGGCGTTGGCGTAATCGCAATGCGGCTGTGACACTTTCCGCGAATGTTGATAAAGTAATAAAAAATGGTTTTGAACCAGATCTAATTTTCACAACGTCGATGATTGATACATCGACGTTAATGTCATTACTTCCAAAGGCTTTGCGAGCTTTGCCTGTCATCACACTTTTCCACGAAAATCAGCTTCACTACCCGCTACGTTCCGATAACGGAAGACGCCATATTGATGCAGTGTTGAACGACTACAAAAGCGCCCTAGCCTCTGATCAGGTCTGGTGGAACTCTAACTACAATCGCACTACACTTCTTGAGAATCTTCCCGGCTTCTTCAACACACTTCGCATTGAAGATTTGGACGAATTGAACCAAAACATTGAACAAATCAATGAAAAGTCGATAACCATTCCACTTGGAATTGATAAGTTTGAACCACAGCGTTCAACTGGTAAGGAGCCAGTTCATATTGTCTGGGCTGCACGCTGGGAACATGATAAAAATCCTGAAGAGTTTTTCCGTGCTCTGAATAAAATAAAAATGAACGGCTTCAAATTCCGCTTGTCAGTTATCGGAGAAAAGACAATCGGGACTCCGAAATGCTTCATTTGGGCGAAAGAACGTTTTAAAAATGAAATCATCAACTGGGGCTTTTTGCCAAGTCGTGACGACTACATCAAATGTCTGCAAGATGGTGACATTATAGTTTCAACGTCAAAGCACGAATTTTTCGGCCTGAGTATTTTTGAAGCCGTATCCGCAGGTTGTCTGCCGATTCTGCCAAACCGTGTCGTTTATCCAGAACTTTTCGCGGACTTTCCTGAGTTTATTTATCAAGAAACAACCGAAGCATTTATCGCAAAACTGAAAGAGTTCATCAGCCTTTATGATAATGACCGTGACAGTTTCAACTCATTTCAGCAAAAAGCGATTTCGCACGCCCAGCAGTACCATTGGCGAATAGTCGCCAAGCAATTGGATTTATTAGCTACAAAAGCATAATCAATCCTACACACATCCAACAAAATACAATTTTGTTTTATTTTTTTACAAAAATACATTTATGGACATAAATAACAGATTTTAAAGTAATCTTTTCCTCAAATCATCTTGGCATAGCCTTTGCTAAATGGTAATCGTTCTTGAATTATCATTTAAACAAAAGGATATAAAATGAGTAAAGAAAAGAAAGGTTACCTAATCGATATGGATGGTGTTATTTACCGTGGAAAAGAGTTAATACCCGGTGCGAAAGAGTTTATCAACTATCTCATCAAAACAGATACACCATTTATGTTTCTGACAAATAACAGTCAACGCACACGTCGTGATGTGGTGACAAAACTGGAACGCCTCGGTATTAAAGTCGGCGTCGAGCATGTCTTCACCTGTGCCATGGCGACCGCACGCTTTCTTTCAGAACAAAAGCCGAACGGAACGGCTTACGTGATGGGCGAAGGTGGGCTTTTAAGTGCGCTGCATGTCAACAACTTCTCCGTAGTTGATCAAGATCCCGATTATGTCGTTGTAGGGAAAGGAAGAACAATGAACTTCGAAATGCTGGAAAAGGCGGCTCAAATGGTGATGAATGGGGCAAAGTTGATTGCTACAAACCCAGATCCAATATGTCCAATCCCGGGAGGAATACGACCTGGTTGCGGTGCAATTGTAGCGATGTTGGAAAAAGCAACGGGGAAAGAGGCGTTTAGTGTGGGAAAACCAAGTCCTATCATGATGCGCATGGCTCGCAAAGAAATTGGTTTAACGGCATCAGAAACGGTAATGATTGGAGACACAATGGATACCGATATAATCGGAGGTCTGCAGCTTGGTTATGAAACTGTACTCGTGCTTTCAGGAAATACTTCAATGAGTGACTTAAATGATTATGCTTTCCGTCCAACTAACATTATAAACACAGTCGGTGACCTGATACCGAAAAAGTTAAAGAAGGCATCATAAAACCTTAACTCCATCGCGGTTGAAACAGACCACTTCCGCGATGGAGTTTTCTCAGTAAAATATTGCAATAAAGTTACCTATTCTTGACTTCACTATTACGCATATTACTTTTGGAACATCTTAATTTTTAAATAAACTTACGATAAGCCCAAAGGTAAAATATGCTTCGTCTTAAAATATCGTCTATTCTCACTCTTTTTCTTACCTCATCAATCGCCCTTGCAACCGATTGGCAAACTGTACCGAATGATCCGTTAAATGTCCAGATTACGACATTAGAGAACGGTTTAAAGGTCTACTTTTCGGTCAATAAAAAAGAACCGAAAGTCAGCACCAATATTGTCGTTTTTGCGGGAAGCAAGCACGATCCGGCGGAAACAACAGGCTTGGCGCACTACTTTGAACATCTGATGTTTAAAGGTTCCGAAAACTTTGGGACAATCGATTATAAAAAAGAAAAACCGCTTCTTGATCAAATTGAAGAACTGTTTGAAGTTTACCGAAAAACAACTGACGAGACTAAACGCAAAGAGATTTATGCTCAGATTGACAAACTGTCGGTCGAAGCCTCCAAGCTTTCTGCTCCAAACGAATACGACAAAATGCTGAATGTAATCGGTGCAACCGGCACAAACGCATACACCAGCAACGAAAAAACAGTTTATGTTAACACCATTCCATCAAACCAAATCGACTCTTGGCTTGACATTGAATTTGAACGCTTTTCTAAACCTGTAATTCGCCTTTTTCATACCGAATTGGAAACGGTTTACGAAGAGAAGAATCGTGCAATGGATTCCGACTCACGAAAACTTTACGAAGAACTGCTTAAAAATCTTTTCAAAAAGCACCAATACGGCACGCAAACTACACTTGGAACAATCGAAGACTTGAAAAACCCGTCGATCAGAAATGTCAAGAACTTCTTCAATCAACATTATGTTCCAAACAATATGGCAATTGTCATGGCGGGAGATTTTGATCCTGAAAAAGCACTTTCAAAAATAAAGTCGACATTCGGACAGTTGGAAAACAAAACAGTTCCACCTTATAATCCACCAAAAGAGTTGGCTATCACCGAACCGATTGAAAAGGAAATTGTCGGTGCCGATGCGGAGAAAGTGTATATCGGCTTTCGATTCCCGGGCGCATCCTCCAAAGATGCAGATCTTTTGACAATGGCCGACATGATTATGACCAACGGTAAAGCCGGAATTATCGACCTTAATATCAACCAACAGCAGAAAGTCCTTGATGCGTTCACCACACCGCTTTTGATGAAAGATTATTCTATCTTTTTGATGGGAGGAAGTCCGAAAAACGGTCAAACTCTGGAAGATGTAAAAACACTGCTTTTGGAACAGATTAACAATTTGAAAAGTGGTAACTTTGCAGATTGGTTGCCGGAAGCGGTTGTAAACGACTTTAAACTACAAACTATGCGTGGATTCAAAAGTAACAAAAACCGTGTCGATATGATTGCGTCTGCGTTAACAAAAGGAGTCAGCTGGAATCAGGCTGTCGCAAAAAACGACCGGCTTTCAAAAATCACCAAACAACAGATTGTCGACTTTGCCAAAAAGAATCTGAACAGCAACTATGCCGTAATTTATAAACGTCAGGGGAAAGTTGAAAAGTTCGACGCACTTCCAAAACCTGAAATTTCAAAGATTGAGATTAACGAACAGAATCAGTCGGATTATCTGAAAGAAATCACTTCACGTAAAGCATCAAAAGTAGAGCCGAAGTTTGTCGATTTTGATAAAGCGATGACAAATGAAAACGTTGATAAAAAAGTTCAGCTTTACTATATCAAAAATGAAGAGAATGATCTTTTCTCCATGCAGATTGTCTTTGATATCGGCACTGAAATTAAACCGTGGTTAAATGTCACGTCTGCACTTTTCAACTATCTTAATACAGAAACTATGAATGCTGGAGAGATTCAGCAACTAGCCTATCGAAAAGGCTGTGAGTTCTCGTTGGATGTCGGCAGAAAAAGTTCAATTCTAACAATTACCGGACTTTCAGAAAGCAGCGATGAAATTATAAAAGTGGCAGAACAGCTTTTAACAGATCCGAAAGTTGATGAGACCGCATTCAATATGTTGACTCAGCGAATCATCAAATCCCGAGAAAATGTAAAAACCGACAAAGAGACTATTCTTTGGAAAGGAATGCTGAATTTTGCGAAGTACGGAACAGACAATCCGTTTTCACGAGTTGTAAGCAATCAGCAACTTCAATCGGCTAAACCGGATATCATCAAGCCGCTTCTAAAAGATTTGGTATCAGAAGTCAGCCGCATTTACTACTTTGGGGCAAAAGCGTTGAAAGAGGCCAAAGATACAGCGTCGATTTTCTCAAAACATCAAAACAGATCAAAGTATAAGGTAAAACGATTTAAGCAGAAAGAGACAGACGAACAGCTTTACTATTACAACTTTCCGGGAATGAAACAAGTACAGGTGCTTCTTGTTGCCAAAGCCGCTGAGTTCCAACTGCACAACATTGCCGACCGTCGTCTTTTTAATGAATATTTCGGAGCCGGAATGTCGTCGTTGGTATTTCAGCAGATTCGCGAAGCACGCGCCCTCGCCTACTCCACCTTCGCCAGTTATACATCGCCGCGTTATGCAAACGAAAACCACTATATGCTAGCATTTGTAGGCACACAGAAAGATAAGTTCGAAGAAGCTCTTTCGGCAATGAAGGAGCTAATTAGCAATATGCCGATGGAAGAGAAACGAATGGCAACCGCAAAACGTGCCATTGAAAATAAAGTACGCACATCGCGAATGAGTGATGAAGAGATTTTCTCAACCTACGAATATCTTCGCCAAATGAATATTGATATCGATACCAGAAAGGTTGTATTCGAAAATATTCAGAAAGTAAACCTCGACACTTTAAAAGCGTTTCATAAAAACAAAGTGTCGCCATTAAAGTTCGACATTCTGATCCTTGGCGATTTGACCGAAGAACAACTAACGAAACTCAAAGATGTCAAAACCATCACCGAAGACGACATCTTTCACTACTAGGGGAAAAAGCTCCGCCTTTTATATCACGCAGAGACGCAGAGATAGATATCTTAAAATGTGAAGTTTGCGTCTCTGCGTGCGAACTCATTCTAATTTTCAGCCCTGCAATTTTGCGGGTCTTTTTTTGTGCCTAGCGAAAAATCAAATTGTAAAAAAATAATCATGGTGTAAACTGTTTTGTTGTTTTTAACACCAACGCGGTAGCATTAATCAATTGTTAATTTTCTCGGGGGAAAAATGATTATAAGTGAAGAAGCTCAAAAACGTCTAAAAAAACTCCTACCTGCCAACTCCAACGGCTTTCGATATATCGGACATGTCGGAACCTGCCGCGGAAGCACTCCCATTCTCAAACCTGCTCAAAAACCTGCCGAAGATGAATCAGTCATCGAATCGTATGGAATCGTTTTTTATGTTACAGAAGAGAACTTTGAACGCCTCGACCGTGCAATAATAGATTACGACCCATCATTCATGGGAAAAGGTTTAACTATGAATTGGCACAAAGACGGCTGCGCCTGCAATCACTGATTCACACTTTACAGTAAAGAAAAAAACTAACAGGAGATAATATATGAAAGGGAAACCAAAGTTTAAAAAGCAGAAGATGATGAATCGGGTGCTTTATGCGTTGATACCGGCACTTTTGGGGTCTGTCTACTTTTTCGGGTGGAGATGTCTGGTGATGTTGCTGTTTGTCTGTGCCGTTGGATGTGCGACCGAGTTTTATATGGCCAAACGGCGAAATGATCCGCTGACGGCAGCCTGCCTCGTGACCTGCTTTCTCTTTGCACTTTCGCTACCTCCGACAACTCCATTCTGGATTGCGGCAGTCGGGATCATTGTTGCCCTTCTCTTTGGGAAAGAGGTGTTTGGTGGTTTTGGACGCAATGTGTTCAACCCGGCAATTGTCGGTCGTGGTTTTGTCTATGTCTGTTTTCCTACCGCTTTAACGAATAAGTTCACTCCGGTTTGGGAGGGAACTTGGGGAGGTTTGACCCATTGGGGACCACAAACCACAGTTGACGGAATAAATGCTGTCAGTTCTGCCACGCCAATGTGGTCAAATCGTGACTTTGGTTTTACAGCAGAGCTTACAGACCTGTTCACGGGAAACATCGGACAGGTTTTCGAAAGCAGCGACGGAGTTACCCGTGTTCTAAGCGCGGGTTCTATGGGAGAGGTTTCCGCAATCCTTGTTTTACTCGGCGGAATTTACCTATTATGGACTAAAACTGCTAACTGGCGACTCGTCGTAAGTCCGATTCTCGGGGCGAGCTTCTTTGTGCTTATTTTCAGAAACCTTTTAGGATTTGAGCAGATTCCTCCTGTTCCGTGGACACTTTGTTCCGGTGCAATGCTTTTCGCCAGCTTCTTTATGACAACAGACCCGGTTTCTGCTCCAAAGCATAAAACGTCACAACTCTGGTACGGAGCATTTATCGGAATCATGATTGTCTTTTTGCGCTGGAAAGCAGTTTTCGCTGGTGGTGTCGCATTTGCGATTCTTCTGGGAAATACGGTTGCACCAACCCTTGATATGATTTTCAAAAGCTTAGACAAGCGTAAGAAATCAAAAGCTACGGTTCAAAAAGCGGAGGTGAAAAATGCAACGGTTTAAAACGGTGTTATTTATGATTGCGGTTGCCGTTGTTTTTGGTTCCGCGGTTACAGGTATTCATCTACTTTCACAAAAGACTATGCGTGAAAATGAGGCATTTCTCGAACAAAAGTCACTGGTTGAACTTTTTAATCTGGGAAAAGTAAAATCTCTTTCAAAAGCGGAGATGAACACATTGATTCAGCAGCAGATTGATTCTTCTGAAAAGTGTATTGATCCTGTCACAAATTGGCAGTTTACCATCATCAAAGCGTTTAAAGATTCAACTCAAAAAGAGTTAAAGGGCTACGGGTTTGAGTTTGAAGGGCTGGGTTTTTGGGCTCCGATCAAAGGTAAATTGGCTGTCAGTCCGGATCTTTCTAAAACCATCGGTATAAAGATTACTCAGCAGCAGGAGACTCCCGGTTTAGGAGGACGAATTGAAGAGGAGATTTTCACGACCTCTTTTGCAGAAGGTTTAACCATTAGTCCTCCAAAGTCAGGAAAAGCGTTTCTTTATATGGGCGCACCGGAACTGGAGCCGCAAAAAGGTTCACCGCAGTTTGAGCGAAAGTTTGATGCGATTACGGGAGCAACACAAACGTCGATGTCGATGGAGCGAATGTTAAATGATTTTGTGGCTCGATTCGTTAGAGCGATGAATAACAGAAAGGAGGCTGAAAATGGGATTTAAGAACAGTGTCGGCGGAAAAGCCTTTATCCAAAACCTTTGGAGTGACAATCCGGTTTTCAGACAAATTTTGGGAATTTGTTCAACTCTGGCAGTCACAAACTTACTGAAAAACACAGTCTTAATGTGCGCTGGACTTATCTTCGCAACAGCATTATCAAGCTGGACGGTTTCTCTGCTTCGTAAACATATTCCAAAACAGGTGCGAATGATGGTTCAAGTGCTGATTATTGCAGCTTACGTAATCATCGTCGATATTTCAATTCGTGCTTGGTTCCCCGATGTCCATAAACTGATTGGTCCTTATGTCGGACTGATTATCACCAACTGTATCATTATGGGACGATGCGAAGCATTTGCATCTCAAAACACGCCGGGCGCGTCATTTCTTGACGGACTAGGAGCCGGAATCGGTTATAGTTTGGTGCTTGTATTTATTGCAGTCGTGCGAGAATCTATGGGATTCGGTACACTTTTCGGGATTGCTCTGCCGGCACGCGAACTATGGTGGCATCAGTGGACAATTATGGTAATGCCTCCGGGTGCGTTCTTTATGCTCGCTCTTGTGGCCTGGTTTGGTAATGCGGTAATTTTAAAGAAAGAAGAAGGGGGTAAATAATGTTTTTAGCTACAGTTGCACAACAGGCGGAGCCGAACAGTTTTCCGCTTCAACTTTTAATCATTTTTCTGGCAGCGGCTCTAACTGACAACATTCTGCTGACCCGCTTTCTGGGGATGTGTTCATTTCTGGCAATTTCCCGCCACATGAAAACTAGTATCGGTTTGGGAATTGCCGTGATATTTGTGACCACATTTACGGCTGGAATCAACTTTCTGATCTATAAATACGTACTTGTACCACTCGGTATAGAATATCTGCAGTTAATTATATTCATTGTCGTAATCGCCGCATTTGTTCAATTAGTGGAAATGATTATCGAAAGGTTTTCTCAACCGCTTTATTTTGCACTTGGAATCTTTCTACCGCTAATCACCGTAAACTGTGCAATTCTCGGTGTATCGTTGTTCATGCTGAACAAGCAGGGCTACGGTTTCTGGCAATCCGTCACATTCGGTGCAGGAAGTGGAGTTGGCTGGCTTCTAGCAATCGTGTTGATGGCTGGAATCCGCGAAAAGGTCAAAGAAGACAAAGTGCCTCCGGGGCTTCGCGGTTCAGGAATCACTCTCATAATAACCGGAATCATCGCCCTCGCCTTTATCGGTTTCAGCGGCATGATCAAATTTTAAAGGAGGAATTATGAGCAACTTACAACTATTTGCAATTGGAGTCGGAAGTCTCTGTTTAATCTGCGGAATTCTTGCCGTGCTTCTCGTCATTGCCGACCGTTATTTAAACGATTACGGAGAGTGCAAGATCAGTGTCAATGACGGAGAAAAGGAACTAAATGTAAAAGGCGGATCGTCCGTTCTCACCACACTGAAAGATGAAGGTTTATTCATTCCTTCTGCCTGCGGCGGACGCGGAAGCTGTGGAATGTGTAAACTGCAGGTTGACGCCGGAGGACCTCCAGTTCTTCCGACAGAAGAGCCGCATTTATCAAAAGAAGAGATGGCTGACAATGTTCGAATCTGCTGCCAGATAAAAGTGCGCGAAGATATGGAAATTCGTGTTCCAGAAGAACTTTTCAGCATCAAAGAATATGAAGGAAGTGTCGAAAGTATAACCGATCTGAATCATGATATTAAACTTGTGCGTTTTGCGCTACCGGAAGGTGAAGAGCTTAATATTATTCCCGGTCAATATGTTCAGCTTCAGGCTCCAAAGTACAAGAAAAATCCAGAGCCAGTTTACCGCGCTTATTCTGTAGCAAGTGACCCGTTGGACAAAACACACGTCGATTTGTGTATTCGACTTGTGCCAAACGGGATTTGTACGACTTATGTCTTCGAACACATGAAAGAAGGCGGACCGGCAGTTTTCAACGGCCCATACGGAGACTTCAAACTCAGTGAGACAGATAAAGAGATGGTTTTCATTGCCGGCGGTTCGGGAATGGCGCCGTTTTTGAGTATGCTTGCTCACATGAAAAACGAAGGAATCGACCGAAAAGTAACCTACTTTTTCGGTGCCCGTGCCAAACGAGACCTAATATGTCTGGATGAAATGAAAGCGTTTGAAGAGGCAATCCCAAACTTCACTTTTGTTCCATGTCTGAGCGAAGCTGACCCTGATGACAACTGGCAAGGTGAAACAGGTCTTGTTACCACCGTAATGGAGAAGTTTTTTGATGATTTAAGTGATAAAGAGGCTTACCTGTGCGGTTCACCGGGTATGATTGATGCTTCAGTAGTTGCTCTCACTGGGCGAGGAATGAAAGAAGAGAACATTTTCTATGACAAATTTGCATAAGGAGAAATAAAGATGCAGGAAAATCCAGAAGATAAAATTTTACGCGAACGTCTCCTTCCCGGTCAACTTTCACCAAAAGGTTTCCTCGGGACTGATGAACGTCCCGTCGAGGAGATTATTGCAGCCGATCAAGCAGAAGTGGAAGCCGCAGGTTTAACAACTAGGCAACTTGGAGAGTTTTTAGAAGAGATTCATAAAGCAGCTGATCAAGGCTGGGAGTCAACAGTTTCACTCTATGATGGGAAAATCACAGCCCGTTCTTTAGAGGTAAACGGTAAGATCCCCTGCCCGTTCGGCTGTGGAGCAAAGTGCCATAAAGCGGTAATTGAAGTCAATTTCTGCGGAAAAAAACTTCAATTCACACCGCTTGATGCACACATGATTCAAGAACACGGTTTCTTTGAAGGAAAGGGTTCCGACTATAGGTTAGCCCCGAAAGATATCATCGAACTTTACAACTGTGCAAAATAACGATAAAACCGGAATAAACTTCGTAATTTATTCCGGTTTTTTTATTCATTTCTCTCAATATCCCAAAAACAAAATCAAAGCGTCATAAAGGATAGTGCAAGCTTTTTAAGTTTTATAACACACTTTTTTAAAAGAAAATCATAGTTTTTAAAAGACAGTTGACTTTGCTGTCACAATTAATATTATTACACCACATTCCGCTCACAAGGGGTGAGAAATAATTATTAACTTCGTATAAACAGCAAAGGGGAAGATGTTGGAGAACTATTACGTAGATAAGAAAAAGAAAGAAAATGGACAGCATGAAGTGCATAAAGATTGGTGCATCGACATTCCGTCACCAGATCAGCAGCTTTTTCTAGGAAGCTTCAGAACTGATAAATTAGCAGTTGAAGAGGCCACCTTTTTCTTCGGCAAGGTATGCGCCTGCACAAAATGCTGTGAGTCTTAATTTTATAAAATCATACTTCCACAATATCATATAAGATATTGTGGATTTTTTTATTTTAAGGAAAATCGGTTTAGCTTTCTAACAAAATAGATAAAGAGAAAAATTCCTAAAAAGGTTAAGCCAATTGAAAGTCCAGCCCATAGTCCTGCTGCTCCCATTCCTTTTGCATAAGCAAGGTAACAGCCCGAGCTTAGTCCAATCAGCCAGATGCTGATAAAACTCAGCGTCAACGGCACAGCGGTTTCACCGAGACCTCGTAAAGCTCCGACGAAAATCTCCTGCAAAGCATCGGGGATTTGGTAAATCGCCACATAAAGCAATAAAACTGCACCATATTCGATTACCTCTGTCTGATTCGTAAAAATTGAAAACACCAGTTTGGGAATCGTCAAAAAGATTACACCACTGACAATTGCCACAAACACGCCCATAATCGAAGCTGCCACTGTGTAATCTTTAACCTTCTGTAGATTCCCTTCTCCATACGCATGGCCCACTTTTACTGCAACTACACATGAAAGTGCCAACGGAATCATATAGGTAAAGGACGTGATATTAATCAGAACATTATTAGTCGCCGAAGCAAGTACCGACATTTTTCCGACCAAAAGTGCTACAATCGCGAAAACCGAAGCCACGACTAGTCCGATTCCACCAATTGGGATTCCAGTTTTCAAAACCTCATAAGCGGTTCCCTTACAAACTTTCCAATGCCAACTGGTTTTGTGTTTACTGTAAAGATAAATGGTCAGCGACATCAAAAGTCGTGAAAGAATAGTTGCCACAGCGGCACCGGCAATCCCCATATTAAGGCCGAACATTAGTAGAATGTTCACCGCAATATTGAAAAAGTTGAACAGAAAAATCAGCAGATTAGGTACAACAATATGAGAACGAGCAAGCAGCAGCTCTTTAATTGCAGAAAACACCAAAGCAGGCGTTATGGAAAATGAACAAATATACAGGTATTCCTGAACAAGTTTCTGAAACTCAGGTTCGTAACCTACAAGCGGCACAATAAAACGACAGTTCAACAAAGAAAGTGTTGTCAGAATGATTCCAACTAGAACAGAAAGAGTGAGTGATGTGGCAGGAACCAATTTCGTCGACTTCCCCGCACCAATTCGACGAGCTTTCAGCGGACTTATTGCAGAAATTATGCCGAGTCCGAAAACGAGAAACGGGAACAGGAAAGCGTTAGCAACTCCAAGCGCTCCCAAAACAATGGTAGAATAACGCCCGGCCACCAGTACATCGCCGATACCAAAGAAGATTTCACAGATTTTACCGCCCACAACAGGTAGCGAGAAGAAGAAAAGTTCACGAATATAGGAGAGATATTTTTTCACAGCAGGATCCTTTTAAAAAATTAGACATTGGTTCCTTCGTGAGAAAATGTCTGCTACAGCAAAAAGAGCAGGAAGGAATCACCGCAGGGCTATAAAAAGAACCTCTTTTCGCAATCATAATCTCTATTAATTTTGTGCGAAGACGATAAATGAAAAGTTTAGTTTATCAATATCAAATTGAGGATAAAACTATAGTTTCAGCATCTTCTCCGCATGAGAAGTCATTGATTGAATTAGATCGGCTGCTTTATGAAGCTGTTCCAGTTCTTCGGCAGTGAACGGATAATGAACAAGTCGATCAACACCTGTCCTATTTATCACAGCAGGAATACTCAAAACGACATCCTTTACACCGCAGTAATCTTCGGCATAAACACCAGCCGGAACAAGAGAGTTTTCATCCATTATTATGGAACGAATAATTCGTACCACAGTAGCGGCTATTCCGTGATTCGTATTTCCTTTTCGATTAAGAATGTGAAGTCCAGAGTTAACTGATTCAGATAACAACTCACTTCGATCTAACTTAGCAAAGTCATTCAATTCACAAAATGTATCCACGCACATTCCGCAAATATTAACCATACTCCATGGGATAAATGAGGCCGGCCCGTGCTGACCAAGTACATGTCCGACAATATTTTTCGGGTCAAGATGAAAGTGCTGACTTAAGATTTTATTAAAACGAGCCGTATCAATTAAAGTTCCAGTTCCAATAATCTTGTTGGCAGGATAAGACGTATGACGGGCAATTAACGTACAACACACGTCAACTGGGTTTGTCGCCACAACAATAACCGCATTTGGTGAGTACTTTTCAATCTCTCGCATTACATCCAGAACAATTCAAGCATTAGCCTCAAGAAGTACCTCACGCTTTTGTCCCGGTTTAATATTTGTCCCTGCAGTCATAACCACAATGTCACTACCTGCACTGTCTGCGTAATCACCAGCTTTCAGCTTTATATTACTTGAGTAAAAGAAAGAGGTCACATGCGAAAAGTCATCAACTTCAGCCTCCGCTTTATCACGACTTCAATTTACCAATACAATTTCAGACAGATTTGTCTGTGCAAAAAGCATACCTACGACTTCGGTTCCGACAGTCCCGGCTCCTACAACAGTAACTTTCATAAAGTGTCCATTTATAAAATTAATAAAATCAAGAATACATGGTAAGATGCAAAACAAAATTTAACTTTCAAGATTCAATACAAAAAAGGCCCCACGACTTTCGTCATAGAGCCTGGAGCAAGTTTGTAAAAGCTGTAATTAAAAGCTGTAGATCACATTGGCATAAAAACGATTCCAACTATCATCTTTGTCTGAGTCATAGTTGACAAAAGCAAACTCTGAACTAAATCTTTCTGAAAAGCTGTGAGTGAGAACAAGGTCAAACTCACGAATTTTCTCACCTGTGATTATAGTGCCTTCATCATCAATATCGGCATATTTATCACCGTAAGTAAGCGTCAACTCGGTATCGTCAGAAAGTGAAAGAGTTGAAGTCAGATACCATGCCTGAACATTCAGGAAATCTTCAATTGTATCTTCTGCAAAAGGATCATAAAAGTTGTTCAGAAGACCACCGACACCAGCCTTCTCACTGGTCTGAATGTAACCAGCCGAAACGGTGAAGTTATCAAAACTCAAGGTATCATCGATGTGAAACAAATAGCCGTCAGCCACATCTTGCTGATAATTCTCCACATTGAAAAGTTCAACGGTAAGTGCATTCATACCCGCTTCCCAAACGACACGTGAACCATACTGAGTAAAGTAATCATTAGCATACGCCACCGACCCGCTCAAAGTCAAACCGTCAGTCAACTCATAATCAGCTTCAAATGCGTAAACACCGTCATTATTGTCAGAGTCTAGTCCGAAGTATTCCTCTTCAAACTTCGTCAAATCATCCGGATCAAGAGTCGCACCTTTATTAACCCAGGCAGTACGTAGTGACAAACCGTCGACTTCATCGCTGTAAATTGTTATCCCATCGAAGTAGTCTTCCAGAATAATAAACTCAAGCGACTGACGACCGGCTTTGATAGTAGTTTCAGAGAAATTGTAGCTGAGAGCCAATTCACTCAGAACCGATTTATCTGCAATTATATCGTCAAAACCACCATTATCTTTCAAATCATAGGTAAAGAGACCACCAGTTTCAAAAGCAAAACCTGCACCAAGTTCCAGTTCATAATGCGGCGCAAAATACAAAGACATAAAATCATTATCTGAGCCGTCAGCTAAATTTCCCCATGTGTCACCGAAAAAACCAATATCTCCGGTCAAATCTCCGGGGATTGATTTAAAGATTCCCTCGCGCCCCTCTTCATGAAGTGAGTGAGCTGTGTTGTGTTTAACCTGATTATAGTCGGGCATCTGCTGGCTTTGCTGAGAAAAGCCCAGCAGTGACGACAAAAGCGTCACTGCAAAGAAACTCTTAGTCATAAAAATTCCATTGTTGATAATTGTTAAATTTGAGTAAGTTGGCGACCCAAGATAAGCCACAATCTCTTTAACACAACAATATTTTTTCTATTTTAAGAATTTCTTTAGATAGGCCTAAAACAGTTTACAAAAAAAACTTATGCACCATCCAGAATAGCTTTAATTTTCTGCATCAACGGCACGCCGCCTTTAGAAAATTGAACTTTTGACTGTGCTTTGTGTAGACGTTCCAAGGCAGGCTGAGCTTTTTCTTTAATTGGTAAAGCTGCGGCATGGTTTTCTTCCTTGGTAAACATAGCTTTTACGCGTTGCATATCTTTCCAGACTTTAACATCTGCAATCACTTTTTTCTCAGATGTCTTAAAGTCTTCTTTTGCAGACGCCTCTTCAAGAGTTTCAGCAATTGTATTCATTATTGCAATTTCATCTACATAAAGCTGAGGCAAGTTAAATTGCTCTTTGCCTAAATCGCACCCATCAGTACAAGTTTTGGCATCGTGTGCCGCTGCACTCTTTTTACTCTGATAGTACATCACAGAACCGCCAAGTATGATTAAAGCGACAGTAAGTGCAACAAGTTGCTCACTTAATTTCTTTGTTTTAGCCATTATTATTTCCTTATTTTATTATTTATTAATAACCACTACTAAACTGTGTTCTCATATCCTCTTTATCAAAACTGCGGGAAAGTGCAACTTCCTTCGTAATTTTACGTTCACTCACCAGTTTTGAAAGGCTCGCATTCATCGTCGTCATACCAATATTCCCACCAGTCTGTAACGAGGATGCGACCTGATGGAGCTTGTTTTCGCGAATCATAGCCCTCACAGCAGGAGTTACTACAAGCACCTCCGCCGCAAGATTACGCCCTTCTCCATCTTTGGATGGCACAAGCTGCTGACATAGAATGTATTGAAGCGACGCGCCAAGCTGAGTTCGAATCTGATCCTGTTCATGAGCAGGAAAAGAACCGATAATACGCGTAACCGTACCGATAGCTTCTGAAGTATGAAGTGTTCCGAAAGTCAAGTGACCGGTTTCTGCCAGTGTCAAAGCCGCCAGCATTGTTTCACGGTCACGCATCTCACCAATCATAACCACATCCGGGTCCTGACGCAACACACGTCTTAACGCTTCATTAAACGTGCTTGAATCCTTACCAATCTCACGCTGCGTCACAAAACTTTTCTGTGACTTATGCACATATTCCACCGGATCTTCAATCGTATGAACGTGACATTCTCTCGTTCTATTTATCTCGTCGATAATACTCGCAAGCGTTGTACTTTTACCGGAACCAGTAGCCCCGGTCACAAGTACCAAACCCTGATGTAGCGCACAGATATTTTCCAGAACTCCAAGATTAATTCCAAGATCCTCAAGAGCAAAGAACCGGGAAGGAAGCAGACGTAAAGCCCAGGCAATCTTATTCATCTGACGATAAATATTGATACGTAGACGTTCGCCGGTTTTAAGCGTAATCGCAATATCCAGCTCGTTTTCCTCGTTAAACTGTTCCTTATTTTTATCACCGACAAGTTCGCGCGTCATCGTTCTGACCGTTTCCTCATCCAGTTTATCGTACCCTTCAAGCGGAATCAAGGCACCGTGACGACGTACATACGGATAATCGTCTGTCGACACGTGCAAGTCAGATGAATCGGCGGCGACAAAGTCAGTCATTAACCTCTGAAGCATAGAATCATTTGTCATCGATAATTACCTCAACCCCAGATTCAAACTCTTCTTCGTCCTCTTTCTCATCTTCTACTTCCGACTTATCACCAACCTCTTCAAAAGCCAAGGTAGCTCGTTTACCGTCCATAATAGATTTGACCGCAGAGCTGGAACTTACTCTATCAAGAAGTTCACGAGAACGTCCCTGAGTTTCACCAGGTGCAAGAATCACATGCGGACGAATAAGAATAATCAACTCTTTTTTCTCTTTGCTTTTCACTTGATCTTTAAAAAGCCAGCCAAGCCACGGAACATCTTTAAGCAGTGGAATTCCTGTTTCTTTTTCAACAATTTTTTCAGTAATCAAACCACCAATCACAATCACATTTGTATCCTTCGCCACCACAGTAGTCACAACAGACTGGCGGTTAATATCTTGCACCTGAACCGATCCGCGACTGTCACCATCATCATTTTCAGGGTAGTTATAAACAGTTCGTTCATCACCGAAAGCAGATTGATCCTGCAACACACGAATAGTAACCGTTCTATCCGCATGAATCTTAGGCGTAAGAATCAGAGATGTACCGATATCTTCCTCTTCAATAACAGGCGTTGGATCTGTAATAACCGTCGTATTTTCATTTTGAGTCGATTCACCCGGAGTTACAGAATCAAGGAATTTACTTGAACTACCGGTAAAAATACGAGACGCCTCATTATCCGCCACAAGAAGTGTAGGAGTGGCAAGAGTACTGACTTTACCCTCCTCTTCCAGAAGACGAAGTCTCACATTCATTGAATTTGTCATATAGTTAAAAACAGCCGAAGAGGTGTCACCATAATTCCCTGCACCGGCAACGATTCGTCCTGGAGAAGACCAGTCCAAGTCGCCAGTCGAAAGTCCACCGCTGAAGTTCCCGTCTTTAAACAACCAGTTCACACCGGTTTCCTGAGAGTCTGTCACATCTGCGGAAAGAAGCTTAACCTCAAGTAAAACCTGAGGAGTCGGACGATCAAGGTCTTTCACAATCGTTTTAATCTGGTCGACAACATCCTGATCAGAAGAACGGACAATCATCGTGTTCGACGCTTTCATCGCCGAAATAAAAATCAAACCACTTTGACGAACATGGTCAGTCTGACCACTTTCTGAATCTAAACCACCTCTAAAATCCTCATCATCAAGTTTCAGCAAGTTTGCAGACGTACTCCCGCCGGAGGATCCCGAACGAGAAGATGAAGAGGTTCTATTCGACGAATTTCGCGAATTTCGAGAAGTGCTGTTTCGGTTGCTGGAAGAGCTACTTGAAGAACTAGACGAACTACTTTCATCACTATCAGCCTGACCGCGATCTGCAAGCTGATCCATTCTTTCAAAAGAGCCTTCCAACTCTTCAAGCTTCGTCTCGTTATTATCTTCCGGTCTCAACCAGACCACTCTGTCGGCAAACACATTTCTTACCGCCTCACACATCTCCTCTACCGGAGGATAAAGCACCGGAATAGTCTCAACCGATCCATAGTTGAACATACCGGAGTTATCGGAAAACTCCTCTTTGGTAATAATCTGAATAATGCCGCCGGAAAGCTCTTTATATAGCAAACCGTAACTGCGACAAATCGAACGCAAAGCTGTCATTGTTTCCACATCATTCAGATACACCGTCACCTCAGTTGAACTGGCCTTTTGACTGGCAACAACAGAAAGCGAACTCATTTCGGTCATAATTCGAGCCAACTCGCTGACTTTACAATCATTCAACATCAGACTACGAATCTTTTCCGCAGATTCAGACGGTTCAGCACTAGCTGTGAATACTCCGGAAACCAAAATTAAAAAGGTTAATGCCCCGGTAAATAATCTATTTTTCATTCTCATATTCCTTATAATTTATCGTAGGATAACCTTGGCATCAGGTCGCTGTTTTGGTGCAATTGTCACTTCAGACTTATTAAGACTAACCACTTCAAGGTAAACAACCTCATCTGCCGAATGCGACTTCGTCCCCTTAGCATGAGTTTTATCTTTATCCACACGAATCACATCACCCTGCTTCACATAAAAAGTACTCTTGTCATTAGCAACACGAAGCGCTGCCATCACACCTTTCTTACCCCCCATATCCACAATTGCCACCACTTTTATACCGCGCGGCACAGACTGAGTTGTAGAGGGAATATAACCTGCACCTTTCTTATTCTGCTGAAACGAAAATTCAAAAGGGTTTTTAACAACTTTGCTACCTTTTTTAACTCCATTTTCAGTTGCAGAAGCAATCAAAGACGCTCCGCCCAGAAAAAGAATCAAGGATTTTTTTAACAACATATTTATCTCCAAAATAATGAATTTTTAAGAATTACAAATTTAAAACAAATCTTCAACAATGACCCCCGTTAACACCGAACTGCTAACGACTAATAGCTAGCTGTTAACTGATCACTGCTAAATGATAACTGTTAAGCTCCTCCACGAGAAGCAGCCATCAAGCCCATAAAGAAAGCAATATAAACAAAACCAACCATCCCGCCGATAATCACATACAACACCGGTTCAATCAACTTAGTCATAATAGAAATCTTCTTCTGCATCACCTCTTCATTAAACTTCGCCACCTCTTCAAGGCTCTTATCAAGCGTTCCGGTATTTTCACCGACCGAAATCAACGGTGGCGCCAATGCGCAAAACTTATTCATCGTCGTCACACTCACCCCCAGCGACAACGGTTGTCCCTCCTTAATCAGATCTTTCACCAACTCAAGCTGAGTTTTATAATGGCGGTTCGACATCGTACGAATCACCAGATTCATCGCCTCAACAATCGAAATACCGCTTCCCAGCAGTTTCCCCAGAGAACGACACCACACCGCATTAGCCGACGAAGACACCGTCTTACCGATCAACGGAATATACAAAATCATATAATCGACAGTCGGACCTGTTGATTTGTTTCTTTTAAGAAAAATATAAATAGCCGTAAGAATAACCGGCGAAAGCAAAATCCAGATACCGTAAGCACTCAAAAAATCGTTCACATCAATCAGAGCCTGCGTAATTGCCGGCATTTTCCCTGAACGATTTGAAATAAAACCAATGATCTTAGGAATCACCTTAATCATCAGAAACGCTCCAATACCCAAGGCCGCAACTACAACCAAAGCGGGATAAATCATCGCCTGAATAAGCTGACCTTTAATCTTACGTTTCTCCTCCATCAAATCAGCGGCGAAAAGGCACATATCATCAATTGCACCATTTGCCTCACCTGCTGCAATAAGACCGACAGTAATATCTTCAATGAAAGGAGCCTCATTTTTAAGAACCTTTGAAAAAGATCCCCCGGTTCGCAGTTTTGCCGCAATAGTATAAATAATCCGACGCATAAAACCTTTGGCCTGTGAAGCCGAAAGATGCAGTGATTGCAGAATCGGTACACCCGCTTTCTGAAAAGCAGCAATATTTCGCAAAAGTTGAATCACATCACTCGAGGTTATAGTTGCTCTAGCCATAGTACGTTCAAAATTGCTGAGAGGTTTAAAGCCGTCAGCTCCATCCTGAATAGAACTTTTCACTTCCACCATCTTAACAACAGTTAGACGTCTGCTCTTAAGCACACGACGGGCTTCCGCCGCATTCGCCGCAGTCATAAAACCTTTTTTTCGTTCACCTTTCTGTGACGCTTCGTAAGAAAAAACAGCCATTTTTTAGTTATTAGCCTTTAGCTTTTAGTTATTTGCTTCAAGTTTAAGAGTTTACAGCTTGCTTCGCATTGCAGTTTAGAGTCTTATAAACTTGAGACAAGCGAAGCAATGTCGAATAAACTTTCGAGCAAAGCGAGAAGTTAAACTCCTAAACTGAAACAACACTTCTAACTTCTTTAATAGTAGTCTGACCGCTAAGAATTTTGAAGCTGCCATCAACCTTCATATCTGGAACTGCCTTCTCACCATGAATAAAAGAACTTAACTCTTCCTCACCAGCCCCGCTTTCCAGCTTACTACGCATATTCGAATCAGCTTCCACCATCTCATAAATCGCCAGACGTCCGGAATAACCGGTATCACCGCAAAGCGAGCAACCCTTCGGCTCCGGAACTTTTACCGTAGACTCCCATCCGAAAAACTGATTTTCCTCTTCAGTTGAATCGCGCCAATCCATACAATATTTACAAGGACGTCGAACCAGACGCTGAGCCACCGCCAAACGTAAAGTTGAAATCAGAAGAAAGCGAGGGACACCAAGATTAAGAAGACGCGAAAACACGCCAATAGCAGTATTAGTATGGACAGTCGAAAGCACCAAGTGACCAGTCATCGCCGCTTTCACCGCAATATCCGCAGTTTCACTATCACGAATCTCACCCAGCAAAATCACATCCGGGTCATGACGAAGCACACTGCGCAGAGCCGCATTAAAAGTCACGCGTTCACCATCAGAATCAATCTTCACCTGAGTCACATCTTCCACAGGCATCTCTACAGGATCTTCCAGACTCACCAAATGTTTTTCACCCATTTCACGAAGAAAACGTAAAGCCGCATAAAGAGTAGTTGTTTTACCCGAACCAGTCGGACCCGAAATAATAATAATCCCGTTTGGTAGCATCAGATTATCTTTAAAAAGTTTAAAATTGCCATCGCTGAATCCCAGACTTTCAAGTTCCGCCAGATCCGCCGCATTGGCGTTATTCATCAAACGCATCGTTACGTGTTCACCATAAATCGTCGGAATTGTCGCCACACGCAAGCTGATCGTTTCACCATAAATATCGATTTTCAAAACCCCGTCCTGCGGGATACGTTTCTCAGCAATATTCAAAAATGACTCAACCTTAATTACCGAAACCAATTCTGCGGCAGTCTCTTTCGTAACCTTTTTCACCTCGCGCATCTTACCGTCGATACGCATGCAAACCTTTCCGTCAAACTCCTTCGGATCAATGTGAATATCCGACGCACGCATCTGCAGCGACATATTAATAATTTCATGCAGAAGACGACCGCTGTTATCCTCGCCGTCGCCACCACCGCTGCTTTTCGGATAATAACGACGAATCGAATCTTTCAAATCATCCACATCCGTCACCGGAAGCGCATAAACCTCCATATCGCAAATATCTTCAAGCTCATCAATCAGAGATAAATCTTCGATATCCGCCACCGCAAAAGTAACCAAATCACCCTTACGAGAAACCGGCAAAGCCTCCATTCGATACGCCTGAGCACCCGAAATCAGCTTCAGAAGCTCCGGTTCAATAAAAACACGTTTTATATCAATTCTTTCCATCAAAACTACTTCAGATAATTAATATTAACCACAAAATCCAATGCCACAGGCTTTAACTGAGACGAACCGTCAAACTCCTCATTTCGTCCAAGTTTAAGCGTTTCGACGCCAAAAAAACCTTTCAACTTGTTCATATCCATCAGAAACTGAATTATCTCAGCATAAGTGCCAGCTACACGATATTCATACTTCTCTGATGCCACAAACTCATTACCATCCTTCTTCGGTTCCACCTTTACAGGTTTCCCGCGACGGCTCTTTGCAGTTTCAGCCGTCTTCTCGACAAACTTACGACAGTACACCAGTTCACAGTCTCCTACCACATTCTGAATATCAGCCATTACCACACGAATCGACTCTTTATTCGTCACCCCCGCATCCTTAACCGTCTTCTGAACACGTTCACGCCAAACTTTTACACTATTGCCCAGGCGCTCAGCCTTCTCCTCATTATCACGAATCTGCTGATCCTTATCAGTTGCCACAACCGCCTCTTTTGGCGCCTTCTTCTTAATCGCTTCAAGCTCTGCCTTAAGCTCTTTCCCGACAATATTCAGGTAGCACAAAGCCAGAATAAAACTAAGAAATGCAAACAGAAAGATGCGCCCCTTAAACGAAAACTTATCCCAAGTTCCGCTCACTTCTGACTTCCATTGACGTATTAACTTTTTCATATAAAACCCTATAAATTTTAGCAGTTAGTTATTAGCTTTTAGTTGTTAGTAGTTTACCTGACGCCAAAAGCCTAATGCCCAATGCCCTGCTATTTTTTCAAAATATCCACATCATAGAAAAACGCTCTGCCCTCTTTAGAGATATTTCCGGGCACAATCAAAAGCGGTTTTTTCTGCAACTGTTTATTCAACTCTGTAGTAAACAGATTAATCTCCTTCTGCCACAATGTCACCAGACGCAACTTCATACCTTTTTTATCGTAACTCAACGACTCAAGTCTGGTATATTCGGGCAGTTCACTGCTGACAAAATTCAGTACAATCTTAAGACTCTCGTCAAAGTGTTGATTGTTCTGAAGGAAATTGTGCTGAGCACGAAGAGATGAAAGCTGCTTCTGTGTTGACGAAACCTTACCAGCGGCAGAACTTCGTGCCTTCTTCAATTCGTCATTCATATCAATACGCTTCTGGTAAACCTCCACAGAATCTGCCAGATTCCACCAGTTTGCCCCCAAAGCCAAAAGCACAAGCGCAAACATTACCAAACCAATATAAGTCGCAGTCGTTCGCGGATCTTTCTCCTTCGGCGGCAAATCTGCCAAAGACACATTTCCCATATCATAAGATTTTGCCGATTCAACCACATGGACAAACTTCTCGATATAATCATCAATTGAAAGTAGATTCACCTGAAGGTTCGGAAGGTATTCGCCCACATGTTCCTTAATTTCCATCAGATTACTATTAAGCGTAAGCATTGTTACAGGAAAATCACGCGTCGCATTCATTCTACGCGCCAGACGTTGTCCCCAGGCATCGTGCATCACCTTATCTTCAGGAGGAAGCCCCGAAGACAGCTGGCGGACAACCACCTCCTTACCCTTTTTAGCAGGAACTGCCACAAAACCACTCACCGCATCCAACTCTGCAAACGCACAGCCACTAAACTCACTCTGAGTAGAAAGGTAACTCAACGCCACCTGCTGAAGCGACCCGACACCGGCAAAACTCAAACCATTAACTTCACACGCTTCATGGTAGATAGAAATCAAACTCTTTTTAAAATGAGAAACCAGCCACGACTTAGCTGGACTGCCAAGTTTCAACGCATCCGCCTTTACAGCCGAAAGCTGAACCTGTTCAGGCTCATAGCCCTCACGTTCCGCACTTTCCCATAAAATTGCATCATGAATTTCAACATCATCCAAATCATCATCCAGATCCGACATCTCAATCAGAGAAATATCCGAAGGAATCAGAAACTTAACTGACTTTGCCCCCACCGAAGCGCCCCACTCCAGAAGTTCATCTGGGACAATATTGATACTCTCCACCGGGACAAGCTTCTTCTTACTTTCACCAGTCACCGACGCCTTCCAGCAAACCGAATCGGAAACCAGCACCAAGGTTTTTACACCCTTCTTCTTTTTCAACATATCTTATTCCTTATTAGTACACAGTAAGCAGTGCACGGTACACAGAAAACTATTCCATATTAGCTATAGCTATAAATCAGCATTCCGAAATCCACATTCCGCATTCGAAATCTGCAGATAAGCGAACGAAGTTAGACTTCGACCCGCATTCCTAAAGTTCTTCTGTCAAAATCACTTCGCGGTAATTACTTCCCGGCTTCAAATCAATAGTCTGAACAAAAGACCCACGACGGTAATCGCCATTAAAACCATAAATATAAAACTTGCGAATCCCCGGCATCAAACCATCAATCTTTAAAGTTGACCAGTTATCATCTAAAATCGCTTCAAGCTTATCATCCACCATAGTCGCATTGTCGGCAAATGTAAAAAGTGTGTCATCATTTATAGCGTTATCACCATCCCATTCGCATAACACACGTAAAATTCCAGTTGATTTTCTACTAAAATCCGGGACAAATACAGCAACACGCATACTTTGATAATATTCTGGGTTATCAGAAATGACTCCGATGTATAACCAAACTAGAGATCCAGATAACTCGTTAGTAGTTGAAGTTCCAGCCGTTGTAGTATCCCATGAAGGAGCTGAAGAATGACTTGTCCCTGCTGTTTGAACAGTGAAGATATCAGAACCAACAACCACACTTTGTCCAACTTTGTAAGCTGTAGAAGCAGTGTATGAAGATATTGATTTAGGTGTGACCGACCGACCTGCATTATCTCGAACTTTTATTGAAAAAGCAGCGGAACAAAACACACGATTTTCAGGAAGGTCAAAAGTTTTATCAATATTTTGCCAACTCTCTGAACCTGTATCCAGTGCCTGATCACGACCTAAACTTTTCACGCCGTGAACCACATCATTAACGGTTGCATCCGCAACAGTAGACGAACTGTTGTTATCTCGCCATACTTCATCTTTAAAACCATCACCGCTACCCGAATTCTCATTGTCATCGATATATGTTTCAATATCCACAACCCACGGATTTCCCCAGCCATCATATAATTCACTTCTTGCTCCCATATTCAAATATGGGCCGCGCCATCCTGCTGAGAGAAAAATATTATTAGGAAGTGTACCCCAAGTTCGCTCCGGCTCCGACCATTTAACAGTCGATGACACATTATTCATATCAAGCAAAGAAACCTCACTCCATCTAACGGCACTGTCAGCATTCCAAAGTTCCTCTAAAACTTTTCCTTCATCTGTACTGAGAACCATTGGCAAACGACCCATATCTCTTAGAAAGCGTCCGCCGTTTTCTACATCGCCAATTATCGCATTTTGAATTTCAGCACCATTCTGTTCGGTTAAATCGTAACGTGTCTGATCCACCACCTCGCTGGACTGATCAAGCGCAAGCGTCGCCACGGCACCGATAATAGCCAATACAATAAGCAGTTCAATAAGCGTGAAAAAGTTTTTCTTTAAGTTCATAGTTCGTCATTCACAGTTTATAATTTTTCAAATACTCAGTTAGTTGTATACAGTTCATAGTTCGCACTAGGCACATAACACTAAAAACGATGTAGTCTAATCTAATAAAAAGGCAGTAGCCGAGTCACTTCATCATCAAGCTGATTAGTTACAACAATTTCACCAGTAGCAGTTACAACTTCCAATTTACTCAAATCTACAACACCGTTAGCGCCTGGATTCACAAGACAGAGGAAGGCAGGTAATTTAGTTGAACCGCCTTGGTTTACAGGAATCATCACACGGTAGTAACCGCCGTATGAGTTATAAACTACCGGAATTGGTTTAAGAGAACCGGAAGTCGTACTTTGACCGTCTTCTTTAGTTACATCGACATCAATTCGCCCTTCTGTAGAAAGATACGGACCTCTCCACCCCTTTCCACGATCAGGGTTCCATGTCGAGAAATAGGTCGAATTATCGCTTGGTTTATTGTTTTCCATCAATGCTGTTAAACCGAAATTAGCAAAGGTCTGCAAGTCTGAATCAGATGGAACAACATCATCATAGAAATTAAGGAAAGCTTTAAGAATAGTTTTAGATTCGCTGGTATTGACAGTTTCCTTAGCTTCCACCTCGCTGAATTCAAAACTAGGAAGAATAAGCGCCGTCAAAGCACCGATAATGGCAAGCACAATCAAAAGTTCGATAAGAGAAAAAAAGCGAAGCTTTTTTTGAAGTGTACGGTGTACAGCGTACGGTGTACGGTAATTAGTTTCAGTATTCATAACTATATGTTATTTGCCTATTTTTATACTCAACTCTGTAAAAAGGAAACGAGTTATTTGGATTCCACATACACCAATCTGCAATCCATACACTGCTCACGGTGTACCGCTAACCGCCCACTGCGAACTAAGTGAATATTCACAGATTTCACAGATGAACACAGATATTATACAATCAATATCTACCATCATCTGAAAAATCTATAAAGGAAAGAACTTTCTACCATGTACTGCATACTAATTACTGCGAAAAAAGTGAGCCATCTTTAATCTAAAAAACGCATCACGCAGTTAAAACGCAATACGATATTAATTATTCTTTATTAATTATTAATTAACTTAAAAAGCACGTTCCGCGAAACAAAGCGCCAACTTACTATTACCAACAATGGAAAATAGATCGAAGAACGTACTTAAAATAAAAGACCTGACAAATGAAGGGATCTTATTTATCAGGCTTTTAAAAAGAGTAGCGCAAGCAGGAGCAATGCCCACGCACTCTTCAGTTAAAATCCTTATGGATTTAGAGAACCACACTCTGGACAAGTAGTACCGATAAGCTTAGCTTTTGCACCAGCTTTAAGACCAAAGAACCCCATATAGTAACTGAAAGCATCTTTATCCCAAGGACATTTTCCTTCCTGAGCCACACCAACTTTAGACGCCACACCGTCAGTTGCTGAGTTAACGTAATAATTTTCCCAGTCCACAGTCGGAGCAGCAAAAAGAACAACCACATCATCATAACCATAATTATAATTACTTGAATCAGGGGTTGTTGCATAACCTTTACCGTTAAAAGTCACAGGATCTGTACTATTTGACCACGTTCCAAGATCTTGAGTCTCAAACCACTCACCGTCAACTTTAATAACCTGTGTGGTATCTACAACTGGTGCCACTGCCGCTTTACCATAATCAGCAGCCAAAGTCCAGATACCTGCCTCCTCCAAGCTTTCAATATTTTCGGCACTCAGTTTGGCGATACTGGCAGCATTATCAACGTTATTTTTACACACATCCATCATTTTAGGATCAGCCATAACAACTCCATCTGAAGTAAGACCAGTATGCCACCCAGTAGGATATACACCATTCAGAGAACGGAACTGAGTAAGCGTACGCAGTGTACCGTACTGAGAGTAATCACAACCTGCGTCTTTAGCTTCTGCTTCAGAAACGTCAAACTGTGGAAGAATAAGCGCAGTAAGCGCACCGATGATAGCTACAACAATCAATAGCTCGATAAGAGAGAAGTTTTTTCTTTGCATTTTTTTAACCCTTTTGTTAAATGTTATTAATACTTCTTCTAAGTTTTTGTACGTAAGCCAACCCCGACTTACGTACAGATTGAAAGACAAACCACTATCTTTCAACAACCTACTTCCGTTTAACCACAAAACCAAAAGCAGCTAATTTATTACATTCATGCTCGGAGCCTCTCCGACGCATTTATAAAAGCTTTTTATTTAAGAACTGTTCATTCTTAGTTTTTAACTATTTACCGCTTACTACAAAGCGATACTCCTCACCGCAGCGAATTATAATCTCTTTTTGACCGCGTTTAAGAATACGCATATCAACTTCGCAATGTCCATAACCATCGTGTTTATAGAGACGCATCATTACTTCATCAAGCTTAGCCTTTACATCATCCAAGCCTAATGTCTTTGTATCTACCGCGTCATTTACACAATTAGAATTACAGCTCATAAAACTGATTCCTTAATAAATTCAACTATCAAAAGTTATTTTCAACAAGCCTTTTTAGGCAACCCGAAACAAGGTAAACAAAACAAAATATTAATCAACAGCAAAAATTTATTTTTTATCATAAAAATCATAAGGTGCTGAGAATTTTTTCAGAAAGACCAATTTTATTCCATTTTATAATTGACACAATGGAATGCAAAAATATTTTAGGGAGATTGAAATTATAACTTCAGCATGCGAATGTACTAAAAATTTTTTGAGGATAATTATGACTTTAGACAAGGTGACACAGGGACAAACGGCAACGATTGTCAGAATCAACGGCGACGGTGCAATCCACCAGCGCCTTCTGGATATGGGAATCACTAAAGGAACAGAAGTATACATAGAGAGATACGCGCCCTTAAAAGACCCGATTCACATCACTGTAAAGGGTTATTCACTGGCGCTTCGTATTGCCGAAGCGAAAATGATTGAAGTTACAGCCTAGTCTCACTTCGTTCACGGCACACAGTGAGCAGTGCATGGTAAACGGAATATAAATATATAAACGATTCCTAATCCCTAACTCCTAATCCCTAACTCCTAACTCCTAATTCCTAATTATTAATTCTTAATTAATAAAATAAGAGATATAAAAATGAAAACAATTGCCATCGCAGGTAACCCGAATTCGGGTAAAAGCTGTATTTTTAATAACCTAACAGGTTCACGTCAGCGTGTCGGAAACTATGCCGGTGTAACTGTTGAGTTCACTGAAGGAACTTGTCAGATTAATGATGAAAAGGTAAAAATCATTGACCTACCCGGAACTTACTCACTGACCGCCTATTCACAAG
Source organism: Lentisphaeria bacterium UBA2565 (assembly GCA_002340265.1). Classification (GTDB taxonomy): domain Bacteria; phylum Verrucomicrobiota; class Lentisphaeria; order UBA2565; family UBA2565; genus UBA2565. The sequence continues at coordinate 30,344 of DDLT01000168.1, forward strand.
AAGAGGTAGTTTCGCGTGACTTTATCGTAAAAGAAAAACCGGACGCGCTGATGATCGTCGTCGACGCCTCTAACCTTGAACGAAACCTGTACTTCACAATTCAGCTCATTGAACTAGGCGTTCCGGTTGTAATAGCCCTAAACATGGTGGATGTAGCAGAAAAGAAAGGTTTTACAATCGACACAGTTTTACTTTCAAAACTTCTTGGTGTTGAAGTAGTACCTACAGTTGCCTTTAAGAAAGAGGGAATGGAAGAGCTAAAACGTGCATGCCTAAAAGTCACAAAGTCACGAATTACGCCAAAAGACCTGACTTATTCCCATGAACTTGAAGGCTCACTTGAACCGATTATCGAAGAATTGGAAAAACATCCTGAATTTACCAAAGAGTACCCGACCGACTGGGTTGCCGTAAAGCTTTTCGAAGAAGATAAAGAGGTACTCGAAAAACTTGCAGCCTATGAAAACAAAGCGGCAATTGAAACATCAATTGAACTTGGGAAAAAGTTCCTTAAAAAACACTCTGATGAGTCTCCTAAAACGGCCGTTGCCGAAGCACGCTATGCGATTGCCAACGGAATTAATAAAGAGGTGACAAAACGCAATGAACTGGGTCAGCGCATTCTGACTGGTAAAATTGATTCATTTGTCTGTCATAGATTCCTCGGCTGGGCAATTCTCGTCGGTGTAATCTATGCCCTATTCTGGCTTTCTTTCCAGATTTCCGGTGAATGGAACTGGATTCCACCTATTATCGGTGATGAATGGGTCAGCCCGATGGGATTTGTCGAACTGATTTTCGAAAACATCGCGACTTGGGCATCTGAAGCAAGCTGGATGGGTGATACCATGAAATCGCTATTCGTTGACGGAATTATCGGCGGTGTCGGTGGTGTTCTTGGTTTTGCACCATTGATCTTCTTCATCTTCCTATTTATCTCAGCACTGGAAGATTCCGGTTACATTGCCCGAATCGCCTTTATTCTTGATCGTGTACTACGTGTATTCGGACTTCAAGGTAAATCCATTCTTGCGTTGATTGTTTCTGGTGGAGTTGCAGGTGGTTGTGCTGTTCCGGGAATCATGGCAACACGTACGCTTCGAGAAGAAAAAGATCGACTTGTAACAATAATGGTCGCACCGATGATGAACTGTGGAGCCAAAATGCCCGTTTACGCAATGCTTATTGCGGCATTCTTTGCAAAACATGAAGCCGGAATGATGGTTCTACTAATGGTACTTTCATGGGGCTTTGCGCTAATCTCAGCACTGATTCTTCGTAAATTTGTAATCAAAGGCGAACAGACGCCATTTGTAATGGAACTGCCTATTTATCATGTACCAACCATACGCGGTGTACTACATCACACTTGGGGTCGTACATGGTCATACATTAAGAAAGCCGGTACACTTCTGCTTGCAATCAGTATCGTAATGTGGGCACTAATGACTTATCCAAAAACAGAAGTTGACCCAACTCTTGATGAAAATGCGGCAAGTCAGGTGGAGTTAAGAAATACAGTTGCCGGCAAAATCGGTACAACTATTGAACCAGTAACACAGATAGCAGGTTTCGACTGGCGTGACAATATCGCGTTAATCGGTGGACTTGCCGCAAAAGAGGTTGTCGTTGGAACACTTGGTGTGGCGTACTCCATGGGCGATGTAGATCCAGAAGAATCTGAAACATTGGCAACACGTGTTCAGGAGGAATGGTCAAAGCCTGATGCTGACGGAAAAAACCGCGGACCTCTAAAAGCCTTCGCAATGATCATCTTTGTAATGCTTTACGCACCATGTGTCGCCACACTGGCAGTTATCAAAAAAGAAACCGGAAGCTGGAAATGGACGTTATTCTCGACTGGTTACTCCACTGCACTCGGTTTTGTGGTCGCGGTACTAATTTATCAAATCGGAGCATTCTTAATCTAGTTATAAATGAATAAGTTCTACGTAGTATTTAATACATAATACAAAATCGGAGGAAATATGGAAACATTAATCATAATCCTACTCGTTCTAGGATCGTTGACATTCTTATACTTCAGCTTCAAAAAGAGTCTCAATTCGGACGGCTGTTCCGGATGCAGCTGTAGTGAGAGCGAACACCGAACGTGTGGTAAAGAATTCAATTTCCCTTCGAAAGATGACAAATAACGTCTTCACATAAAAAATAAAGCCGTGCTGGTTCCTGAACTTGCACGGCTTTTTCATACCTAGCTTTCATGACAGCGTCCAGATACAAAGAAACCTGGCACCACTAATTTACTTAATAAGTTTGTATAAAACTAAAAGATCACTATTTTGAGTCAATTGATAAATTCACCAAAGATCTATTAAAAAATCAGGAACTATTGAAATGACGGAAAAGGAGAAAATGCTGGCTGGTTTGCCTTATGACGCTTGGGATGACGTTTTGTTCAAAGAACGAATACATGCTAAATCAATCTGCCACCAGTTTAACAGCTTTGACCCCACTAAACTAAAAGAAAGAATGCAGCTGTTATCAAAGCTTCTTTCAATGAAAGGTGAAGCACACATCGAACCAATGTTCTTTTGCGACTACGGCTACAACATCGAAATTGGTGAAAACTTTTATTCAAACCACAACTTAACAATTCTGGATGTTTGCAAAGTTAAAATTGGAGATAACGTCTTAATCGGTCCTCATGCTATAATCTCAACAGCCACTCATCCGTTAAATCCAACAGAACGCCGTGAAACTGAATTCGGAAAACCTATCACAATTGGAAATGATGTCTGGATCGGGGGAAATGTTTCGATTCTACCTGGAGTAAGAGTAGGCGACAATTCTGTTATCGGAGCGGGAAGTGTAGTGACCAAAGATATTCCTGACAATAGCGTAGCAGTCGGACATCCCTGCAAAGTAATAAAGTCTGTTTAGGTTACTCAAGGAATAAAAATGAACGACAACACAACAAAAAATTCAACAATTAAACGTATCGGCGGTTATCTACATAAAGTCGTACCGATTTCTGATAAATCTGGAAAAGTAATCAATTATGTCCTGAAACCATTCATGGTTGAATTCAAACCGAGAGATGTGTTTCAAGTCATTGTCGGAGCTGCTTTATTGGCAGTGCCTGTCGCACTTTCGGAAGAAGCATGGGATTTAGGAGAAAGACTTCCACTGCAAAATGTGCTTTTACTGGCGCTTTTATCCATGTTTTTCATCTCATCATTTGTTTACTTCAACACCTATAGGTTCAATCTAAAAGGAAATACCTTTGAATACATAAAAAGAGTTGTATGTACCTACCTATTATCACTTACAGTTGTTGCCATTGTATTAACCATAATACAAAAGTGTCCATGGGGTGTGGATAACATACTCGCAATTAAGCGCATAATTCTAATAGCATTTCCAGCATCAATGAGTGCCACTGTAAGTGATACTATCAAATAAAGTGAAGTTTATAATCAACCTTATTTTCAAGAGCAACAATATTATTGATAATTCGCCGTGAATTATAAACATTTCTCTTTTAAAATGTCACCTCTTTCTATGCTTAAGCTATAGAATTCCAAGCTATGCCATGAGAAAACTTTTTTTTCAATTTGCTGTTAAGAATGTTCTACCCCAACTGTACTGTTTCATATAAACAACTAAATTTGACTGATAGAACTAATCGATTTCATAATAAAACAGGAGATACCTTATGAATTTTTACAAAACTGCAACATCCATTATGGGAGCAGCTGCCGCTATGACAGTTGCGGCAAAGGAAAACCGTCCAAATATTGTGGTTATTCTTGCTGACGACCTAGGCTATGGCGAAGTTCAGGCTTTGAACCCAAAGTACGGAAAAATCAAAACTCCAAATCTTGACCAAGTGACTCGTGAAGGTCTTGTGTTTACTGATGGGCACAGTGGTTCTGCAGTTTGTACTCCTACACGTTACGGACTTTTGACAGGTCGTTATGCATGGCGTACTCGTCTTCAGAATGCTGTTCTGAAAGGTGGAGATAGCCTTGTAGCAGAAGAGACTCTTACCATTGCTGATATGTTGAAAGAAAAAGGTTACTATACCGGAATGTTCGGTAAATGGCACCTTGGAATGAAGTTCAACGGGGAAGTGAAGGAAGGAACCGGTAAAGTTAAACCTGGTGAAACGGTTACAGAAGGGCCAATTGATAAAGGCGGATTTGATGAGTTTCACGGTTTCCACTATGCACGTCAGATGGATTTGTGGATTGACAATGACAAAGTTACTAGAAATTTGAAAGCAGATGAAATGCTTCCAGCTCTAACCAAAGAAGCGGTTAAATTTATTGACAACTGGAAAGGTAAAGATCAACCATTCTTCATGTACATTCCATGGAACGCACCTCACACACCAGTTGCTCCTTCAGCTGAGTGGAAAGGTAAAAGTGGAATTAACGCACACGCAGATTTTGTTATGCAGACTGATCACAGCTACGGCGAAGTTATCAAAGCGCTTAAACGAAACGGTTTCTGGGACAACACTCTTGTAATCTACTCTGCTGATAACGGTACTTCTCCACATGCGACACAGCAAGCGCTTTTGAATAAGCGAGGACATCGATCTTCGGCGGAGTTCAGAGGTCTAAAGTCTGATATTTATGAAGGTGGACACCGCGTCCCATTCATGGCGACTTGGCCGAAAGTTATCAAACCTGGAACAAAAACTGGTGAAATTGTCTGTTTAACCGACATCATGGCAACAGCCGCAGAAATTACCGGTTACGAGTTCAAAGACGAAGATGCCGTAGACTCATTCAGCTTTCTACCACTTCTAAAAGGTAAAAAAGGTGCAGTTCGTAAAGATGTCATTCACCACTCTATCCATGGTTACTTCGCAATCCGCGGTAAAAAATGGAAGTTATGTGCTGTAAACGGATCAGGCGGCTGGGGAAAACCTGGTGCGTGTAAAAAAGATTCAGCTAAGGCGGCAAAAAAACTTTCAGATGTGTACCAGCTTTTCGATATGATCAACGATCCATACGAAACAAAGAATGTCGCAGATGAACATCCTGAAACTGTGAAAGAGCTACGTCAGCTTCTTGACAAACAGATTGCCAATGGGCGCACGACTCCGGGTGTAAATCAGCAAAATGACATCAAAGAGATTATTGTTGAAAAATGGAATAAGTCGGACAAATCAGGTAAAAAAGATAAAAAATCTAAGAAGTCCAAAAAGTCTAAAAAATAAGGGGGACCAAATGAAACTATCTAAATTTATGTCGGCATGTGGGTTGGGGCTTATCGCAACTTCAGCACTGCAAGCCGCATCAAAGAGACCAAATGTACTGTTTATTCTAAATGATGACCAGGCACCTGAAACACTTAAGATTTATGGTAACAAAGTGTGTGACACGCCAAACCTTGATAAGCTTGCCGAAGAAGGTGTGGTCTTTACAGAAGCTCACCACATGGGAGCTTATGTTGGTGCGGTTTGTACCCCTTCACGTACTATGATTATGTCTGGTAGAACTGTTTGGCATCTGCCAATTAAGGGAGCTCATCACGGAGGAAAAGGTAAAAAAAGCAAGAAAAAAGGAAATTCACAAGCTAAAGCAACTGTTTCTCCAATACTTGCACCTAAAGACCTACCTTCACATACACTTGGAGCTGTATTTAATAAAGCTGGTTACGACACCATGCGCACCTGTAAAAAAGGTAACAGTTACGCTGCGGCCAACAGCCAGTTTACGATTGTAAAGGATAAAGTCTGCCGTGCCGGAAATGAACAACAGGGTAGTAAATGGCATGGTGACAACGTAATGGAGTTTCTTGAAAATCGCGATCAGAACGGATCTGACAAGCCGTTTTTCATATACTACGGTTTCTCCCATCCACACGATCCGCGTAATGGTACCGACGAAATGCTCAAGAAGTACGGTGCAAAAAACAAATATAACCCAGGAGATCAGGTTCTTGAAAAAACACCTAAAGTTCCTGTTAACTGGCTTCCTGAGCACCCATTCCACCACGGTCATCCGGGCCTACGCGATGAGGTTAACGTACAGGGTGTAAAGAAAAATCGTGACGTCAATACCGTGCGAAACGAAACTGGTCGTGATTATGCCTGTATTGAAAACATCGATACACAAATCGGACGCGTTTTAAAGAAGCTTGAAGAGATGGGTGAACTTGACAACACTTACATTTTCTTCACAGCCGACCACGGAATCTCTGTAGGCCGTCATGGTCTTATGGGTAAGCAGAACCTTTATGAGCACAGCTGGAAAGTGCCTTACATTGTAAAAGGACCAGGTATCGAAGCTGGAAAACGTGTAAAAGGTAACATCTACCTTCTAGATACGTTAAGAACTATCTGCGACCTGACAGGTGTTGAAGTTCCTGAAAGCTGTGAAGGTAAGAGCTTCAAACCTGTACTTGAAGGAAAGCAGGAAACAGTTCGCGACGTAATGTACGGCGTATACTGCGGTGGAACTAAACCGGGAATGCGTTCTGTGAAAAAAGGTGACTGGAAGCTTATCAAGTATGATGTAATGAACGGTCAAGTTCGTGAAACACAGCTTTTCAACCTAAAAGAGAATCCGAACGAACTGATTAAAGCACATCAGGCACCAGATGTGATTGCTGCGACAGGAAACAAGCCGAAGCCGAATCAGGTGAACCTTGCTAAAGATCCTAAATACGCTAAAAAGTTGAAAGAGATGGAGGCGCTACTTCTTGATCAAATGATTAAGAATGATGACCCTTACCGTCTTTGGGATCAACCTGCCAAGTAATATTTTAGCGGGTAAAAACTGAGTGATCTTATGTATATCCCTCAACAGGGCACATAAGAATGCAAAGGAAACTACCACGCGTGATATATAAAAACATCCGTCAATGTTTTAGGCTGTGAAATCACTTTCACAGCCTTTTTTATTTTTTTTGTAAAAAACTGTTAAACAAACTCAGGAAATCATGTACTCATTGATAGAACTTTAATAATTTTTTCTTGGAGGGGAACAGTGAAAAAACAGTTAACATCAATGCTATTTGGGCTTGGATTAGCTTCCATCGCAGCACCAAAAGCAAAACCATTTCGATTTAATCCGGCAAAACCCAAAGAGTGTTCCAGGTTTGCCAAACCGACTCTCGACATTCAAAAACGTTTTTCACAAAACGGGAGTTTGGAAAGTCTTGTTCCTAAAAAACTGAAAGCGGGACAGAATGGTTACCTTATCGCAACCACAAACTATGTGCGTGACAACTCCAAAGTTTTGAAGAAATTCATGGCACATAAAAAACGCCTCGGGTTCAAGGTTTACCTTGCAACAGAAGATCAGTTTGGTCTATCAAGCCCAGGTAAAGGGCGTCATCAGGCGGACAAAGCACGTGCATGGATGCAGGCGAACTACAAAAAAATGAACCTTCTTTACACGCTGATTATTGACAATCCGCATCCTGACGAAGGGATGATTCCGATGGCAAAGTTCAAACCGCGTAAATACAAAGTTCCTGAGCCAGAAGCCAAAAAAGACTACGCAAAATATCTCAAATACAAAGACAACCCGAGGACTGAAGACGGTAAATACCTTCTCTATGACGGTTCTGATCCATCAGATTACTACTACGCCGATCTCGATTCAGAATGGGACGCAAACGGTAACTCAATCCTTGCAGAAAAAGCAGACTACAACAGTGGAAAAATTAATGCCGTGGCTGATGTGTGGGTTGGTCGTATTGCCTACTATGGAGAAGATCACCCTTACGGCGCAATAAAAGACGTCGACGCAATGCTTCAGCGTACAATGAATTACGAAAACGAAAGTAACCCAGCTGTTTTAGAGAAACGTAAAGACGTCTTCTATGTCGGTGGAGCAGACAAACGATGGAATCGTTTAACAACCTACTTCACCGCATATAACGGAGCCAAAAT
>DDLT01000311.1 GCA_002340265.1 Lentisphaeria bacterium UBA2565
TCGAGTCTCATCACTCGCTCCATTTTAAAAGCCCCTTTTCTAAGGGGCTTTTTTTGTATTCTTTAACCTGCAACTTAAAGCTTGTAACCTTTTATGAATTCCACAACATCCGCAATCTTAGAGATTCTAAATAAATCAACCGATTTTATCTCCGGTGAACAGATTTGTCATAAACTAGACATCTCTCGAACTGCTGTGTGGAAACATATCAAAAATCTTGAAAAGATGGGTTACGAGATTGAGGCAGTTTCTAAACGTGGTTATCGAATTTTAAAGAAAACCGATCGTCCAATTCCCGAAGAACTTCAGAAACTACTGAAAACCACCGAATTTGCCACACACATCGAGTTCTTTAATGAAATCGAGTCTACGAACAAGTTTCTTCTAGAACTGGCTAAAAACGGTGTTCCAAGCGGTTTGACGATAATTGCCGATCATCAATCAGCTGGACATGGAAGAATGCAGAGAAACTGGTTTTCACCACCAAACTGCAACCTTTACTTCTCCAACCTAATTCGTCCGAATATTGAGCCATACAAAGCCCCTCAACTTGCCCTACTCTCTGCCGCTGCCATTTATGAGACATTAAAAGAACTGTTCCCAAAGCTCCCGGTCGGGATAAAATGGCCAAACGATATTTTTATCGATGGAAAAAAATGTGCAGGTATTTTGTGTGAAATGCAGACCGACATGACGACGATTCAACACATTGTCATTGGTATTGGCTTAAATGTAAATGTGCAGGAGTTCCCGGAAGAGTTAAAACAGATCGCTACATCCCTACAGATTCATACAGGCGAAGAACAGAGTCGTAGCAAGGTTTTGGCATCTATCCTTAACAAACTGGATGAAATGTATAAAGTCTGGCTCACAGACGGTTTAAAACCGTTCTTGGCGACTTTGAATAACGGATCAATTCTGCAAGGCAAACAGATTATTGTCGAGCTTGCAAACAAAGAGATCGAAGGTCTGGTAAAAGAAATTGCCGAAGACGGTACATTGATGATTATCAAACCCGACGGCTCTGAACAGAAAATCCCGTCGGGTGAAGTACATATCAAACGTTTCTAAATGATATAGAGAAACGTTACTATAGATATTTAGCACGACAGACCGCACAACGGCCGCTGATTGAAAGTGTGTGATCTGTCATCTCAAAATTATACTTTCTGCACACCTCTTCCTGGAGTCTCTCAATCTCCCTGTTTTCAAATTCAATAATCAAACCACATTCATTACAGATAATGTGGTCATGATGTGCTCTATCTGTCACCAACTCGTAGATCATTTTTCCACCACGTTTTGCGACTTCTGTAATGATCCTTGCCTCTGCTAAAATTGGAAGCGACCTATATACTGTAGCTAATGACAGTGGCGAATCATCCAGTTTAATCTGAGCATGAACATCTTTAGCATTAAAGTGCTTTAATCCGTTCTCTTTATCCACATTCTGCGAAATCTTTACCACCGCATTTAATATTTCAATGCGTTCAATTGTCATCTTTTTGCCGCTTCGTTCTAAATAGTCACGAAGCTTCTTTAAATAATTCATTACAGTAGCCCCAAAAAAGTTTGATTAATCTAAAAACTTTTCCAAATTAGAATCTTTGTTCTTTTTTGCAACAATAAAAATAGAATATAGGAAACGAATCAGGATATTTTGTAACTAATTTAACTGCTAAACTATCAGACTTAATCTGAATAAGTTGTACTTTTATTACAATTGACAACTTGTAATAAAAAAATATCCGCCGGGAACCATGATAATAATCAAACCCGACGGATATGGAGCAAAAATATCGTTTCAAAATTTAAGAAATACCCGCCGGGAACTATGACTTTAAGGAAACCCGACGGATACGGAGGAAAAATAATTTGCAGTTATCTTTTTCCGCAGTTAAAATTAACCAATCGTAAGAAATAACAACAACTTTAACTTAAATGTTCTGTATTGATAAAAAATTCACCCTGCGAATTTTCTCGACGACTTATAAGACTAATGACTTAATATTCAGTGATGGCAGGCAACTATGCCGATAATAATAGTTTCGACAATTGTACAAAAAACAGTAAATCTTTTCATTGTCATATTTTCAGGAAGTAATTTAATCTATAAAAAATGCCGAGACCTTAAAGGAGAAACAAAAGAAGGTCTCGGCATAACCACGAAAACAAATAAAAGATACAGAGGCTCTTATAGAGAAGAGAAAGAGCCTCTGCACGCAACCAAACTTATCGTTAATCGGAACGCAAAACAAAATAGAGAGAAAATTAGACTTATCAAACTGATGAAAAAGATAATCAGATATTGAAAAATATTGCACCGAGACAAACGTTGCAGAATGAAGACATTCGCATCAATGTAACAACGCGAAGGGAATAAAAAGATCGTAAATTATGAGTTTAAATCTACTTGTTTTTGAATAAGCTGCGGAAACGCATAGTTGCTTAACTCAGCATAGTTCACAAACGTGAGGTCCGTACTGTTCTCATCGAGAACAATATGATAAAAATAGGTGTGAAGCTTCTGATGACTAAGCTGATGTACTATTAATTCAGACTTATCAACTGATCTGATTCGTGAGTTTGAGAAGATGTCATTCCATGATTCAGAAGATTGAAGTTGATCTAACTCAATTGAAGTCTCAGTTTCAATTAGTGGGAATTGATATAACTCAGCCCAGATGTCTCCATTAGCACGTTTTTCAATAGCTATTGAATCGTTTACAGAAACCTTTAGATAGTGAAAGAATCGATTGCGAACTTTAGTTTTACGAGACTTAATCGGCAAAATACTGATTGAACCTGTCTTAAAAGCTTCGCATTTATTTTGTAAAGGACAAACATCACAGTCAGGACTTTTAGGTTTGCACTGTAACGCACCGAACTCCATAATAGCCTGATTATGAATATCCGGATTCTCAATATCAAGCAAGTCACTAGCTAGCGCACGAAATTCTCTTTTCCCTGCACCTGTATCAATTGGCGTTTCAATACCAAACACACGAGACAAAACACGATATACGTTCCCATCGACAACTGCATGTGGAAGTTTATAGGCAAAAGATGCGATTGCGGCCGCGGTATATTCACCTACACCTTTAAGTGAGATAATATCTTTGTAGGTCGACGGAAAAACACCATCAAACGTGTCACAAATCTGCTGACTGGCCGCGTGAAGATTCCGTGCTCGACTATAATAGCCAAGTCCTTGCCAAAGCAGCAAAACCTGATCAAGTTCAGCCGCAGCCAACATCTGAACCGTCGGAAACTGTTCAACAAACTTA
>DDLT01000144.1 GCA_002340265.1 Lentisphaeria bacterium UBA2565
AAAACGTTTACCCAAACGCTTAACAAATTGCGTCTCACAATACTGGTCCAACAAAGAACCATGACACTGACGTCAATACCGTGGTAACGTTTTGTACATTTTGCAATGAAAAAGAATAACAATCGATTTGGAAATATCACTTTGAGCTGCGATCAAATTATCAGGACATGCGTTAAAAATAGACCTGTGGTCAGCCAGGAGAGTTGGACCGAATGAAGTCGGAAGCTCTCGTCAATTCTACAGACCTCCAAGCAATAATAAGCAGAAGTAAAAGTCATTTGTCACAATAGTTTAATATGTATCGTTCGCTCATAATGAATTTGTCACATTGCAAAACATGTGCCAAAGTGTGAGATGTTTTTGAGTTTTCTTTTTGTTAATTGTCTGTTTATTTACAATAAATTTACACCAGGAAATTGACAAAGTGTGAGATGTTTGGGATCAATGAGAAAACCAAGAAAGATAGCAAAACGCGTCTGTAACTTTTTAGTAGAAATATTCTTTATAATTCTCAAACGTTCAAACCCCACCATGTTACCACAGGGCATATTACCTAACGTTTCAGCCGTTGAGGCACACTTCGTATTTTCTAGAAACTCAACATCATCAATCGCGATATCACTGAATGCAGTACTGCCAACCACACCTTCAAACATGACCTACAGCAAACAGAAATACAAAGTCTTAAAGACACATTAAAGCAAGAAAAAAAGTATGTTAAAACGTTTCCGACGTGAAAAATGTGTCACCCGATATCTTCGGGAAAAGGGAACCTGTTAGACAGCATGTCATAACAAACACTCTACCTTAAGGTAAAGGTAGAGCTCCTGTTTATAGAACGAGAAAGAATGAAAATAAATGCTTAAGAGAGGTGGAGTCTTGCTATCAACACAGTGGGTGATAACATCTCGAACAAGTAAAGAGGCAATTGAAAAGAAACCATGGCCCGCTGTTTTTCTTCGCTGATATCTGGAATGTCAATTTAGAGATGACTGATTGTTTCGGCCATTGGTAGCTTATTTACCCCACTCTAGTTTTTAGACTAGAAGAAACAAAATTATCCTACCCTATATATGCCATCAAAATCAAGGGGCACCGTCGCTTTGTACCAACTGTTGCCTTGGTTGCCTGACAGCTGCCACAAAACCTGATCTCCAACCTTTACTCTGAGGCTACCAATTGAATGTCCATAGAGATGATAGTAGAAAACCATGCACGTGGCGTTCCCATTGCTTTGTATGTATGGTGATTCAAGACTAGCAGTTTCTCCCACGCTTCGTCCTGATGCTTCTATGTAGAAGTACAATCCTACAAAGTGAAAAAAGCAAACGCTCATTGCTTCTAGACCCGAAAAAAGTCATTTTCGACATGACTATATCCTTTCTTTGCCAAAAATGAACACGACTAAATATGGTCTCAAATCATGGAGATATTTTGCCGCAAAGAAACGGAACGAGCTAACAAATGATATTAGAACTAAAGAAGGCTTTAATGAAGTGAACAACAAAATTCGATCGCTTAAGTTTGACTGATATCGGAATTTATTGTGATTTGATTCTCTAGGTTTTTTAGTTCTCTGCGTTCGTAGTTTTATACGATCAATTATTGTACATTTTTAGTTTTAATTTTTAGCATAGACTAGGGTCGTGGATCACCTGTAAACTAACTGATTAGCTAAGCGTACCTCCACGTTCAACAAGTATCTTATCGTATCTTGTGGGTGGGCGGTGGTAAAAAGGGGTGGATGAAAGTGAACAAGATGTTTACGGATAAAATAGTGAAGTGTCTTGCAGGCAGATATCATGCTATATCACGTCAATTACGTTGCTCTTACCGGACCCTGAGGTGTGATCCCGTGACGGTCCCGTGTCACGTGATTGAGTTGGACCAAATTGCCTAGTCCACGTAAAGTCCCGGCTTTCAGGCCCATTCTCCCAGCCACAATACCAGATGTCAAAATTGCAACTTGCATCTGTGGAGAGTGTCTCACTTATTCAGTGATAAAGTTCAGCAAACATTGTTACCGTTAGGACCAATAAGAGTTGCTCGCGAGCGATTTGAATGACTTACATTATCAGAACGCATGGCCTGATCAAAAAAACGAAGGAACGAAGCTATACCTTACAATTGCCAATTATATTACAGGAAAAACTCTTTTTGTACATGTACTATACACCACATACCTTAAGATGCCTGTTTGCAAAGATATTGATTAAACCCAGTTTTAAAAAATTGTCCTGAATGCTCTCTTTTATTTACGCCTAAGTTTTCAATTGCCAAACTGTTTTATGAAGGAGTTACCACGGGTCTCCCTTACCCTTTGCATCCACAGTGTAGTTAAAGTCACAAATGACTCCAGCATCCTCAGTATGATAACAGTCACTGTTTCCCCAGCCGCCATGCGGACAAGCTGCAAGCGTGTTCTCATTCCCTGTACAGTTGACTTCATCAAGCCATATTGGCCCATCCGGAGCACCGCCAAAAGAGGAATCGGTAGTAAATGCAACAGCTTTTGGGTATCCCAGCATACGGCACACAACATGGGCATCATTCATGTCCCACTCATCATCACACGCGGTTCCCCACTGGCCATTGTAGTAAAGGGAAACGCGACCTTGATTTGCGTAACCCAATCCATCCAATAACTCAACGTATATAACTGTTATGGAATAATTACAAATCAGAATAAGAATTATCTATACAGGCGTTTGGACGTCTATGCACTCGACGACCTGTTAACCCGGCTTCCACGAAAAGTAAGACGTCATTAGTATTGACACTATGAGAGTACAACCATGCGAGTAATAATCGATCACTTTACCTGGAATTGTCTCCCTGCAAATCACACCAGCATCTTTTTTATGGTTACAATTATGTGATCCCCATCTTCTGAATGAACAAGAAGCAACAGAAATTTCATTTCCGCTACACCATAAGTCATCAAGCCAAATTTTTTGAGTGGAACTTCCAGCTCCAAACCTCCCGTCAACGTCAACAGAGACGGCTCCTGGAAAATCCATCATTTGGCAAATCACCTCTGCATCTCGTATATCGAAGTGATCATTGCAAATAGTCCCCCATTCACCATTGTAAAAAACCTCCACACGACCTTCCCGATCGTTTGAGCCATTCACTAATCTGACTTGTACAGCTGTGGGTTCAACAAAAATAAAGCAAAATTTAAATCTATGCCGGAAGAATTGAAGAGGAAAATACGAATCTTAATAAAGCGGCCGGTAACATATTATGCCTATTATGGCCACAGTAAACATACATGGTGTTCCTGCTGATTTGCCAGTGTCATTCACCACTGCTGATACGTTCTGATTGGCTGGCCTTGGTGAGTCACTACACAACACTCCGGCGTCTTCCAGATGATCGCAGTTGTGAACCAACCAACCATTGTGGCTGCACTCGCTGAGGGAACTCTCATTTCCGTTACAGATAACATCGTCGAGCCAAATGGGC
>DDLT01000127.1 GCA_002340265.1 Lentisphaeria bacterium UBA2565
AAAATTAAATAATTTTTATAAAAAACAACAGTTTCTGCACAATTCCCCAGTATTGCTAAAAACATCAGTCTGTGAATTTTCTCATTAAGCCGCTTAACCTAAAAGTTTGATAAGTGCATCTTTGTCACTGCTAAACAGTGCAGCTTCCCTTGCAGTAATCTTTCGTTGCTTCATCAATTCTACCAGCGACTTATTCATAGTAATCATTCCATCTACATAGCTTGTCTCGATTGTCGAAAGCATCTGACGCTCTTTGCCGTCACGAATCATTGCTTTAATCGCTTTAGTTGAAACCATAATTTCAGCACAGAGTGACCGACCGTTTCCGTTGTTCCATGGAATAAGTTGTTGACTTATAACAAATTTTAAATTTCCGGCAAGGCGTTCGCGAACCTGTTCTTTCTCCGCACTATCAAAAGCACTGATTATGCGGGAAATTGTTTCAACAGCACCAGATGTGTGTAGAGTTGCAAAAGTAAGATGCCCAGTTTCAGCCAATGTTAATGCGGCATCCATGCTTTCACGGTCTCGCATTTCTCCTAACAGCACAATATCCGGATCTTCACGCAGAATACTTTTTAAAGCTTCAGAAAAGCCGTCAGTATCAAGCCCAACTTCACGTTGTGAAACTAAACAGTTTGAAGGTTTGTGAATATATTCTACAGGATCTTCAATTGTAAAAATATGTTCATTGCGGTGATTGTTTATATGATTCAACAAACTGGCAAGTGTCGTGGTCTTCCCAGAACCGGTGGCTCCGGTAACCAGAACCAACCCCTGCTTCAACTCACAGATCTGCATGCAGATATCCATTGAAATTCCGAGTTCAGAAAGCTTGAAAAATTGATCAGGGAAAATACGAACAGCCCAGGCAATTTTACGCTGTTTATAGTACACATTTATTCGAATACGTATATTTCCCAGAACAGTCAATGCACCGTCGAACTCTTTCTTTTTCACAAACAGAGCGAACTCGGCATCACCGATTAATGATTTTGTCAGCAATGAAAAATTATGACGGTCTTCAATAGAGTCCGTAAACTCTGGATATTTATATAAGATTCCATTAACTCGAAAATAGATATTACCATCCTCACACCAGTGTAGGTCTGATGCCTCTTCATGAATCATCCGTTTAAAAATCACATCTAAACTATTATTCATTTCATATAATCTCTTACTTCGTTTTTGATCCGAATGCACTCGCTGTACATTTTTTGATTATGTTGTTTTTTAAAAAGTTTGGCCGCTTTCTCTGCTGTATGAGTTGCCAATTCCGCATTCCCCTCCAGAAGATAGCATTTAACCAGATTAAACATTGCAGTCGTACGGTACAAATCGAAACTATCCTTTTCAACATCAATCGCAGTTTCAAGAAGTAAACAAGCTTTTGCATACAGTTCTTTCTGCATAAATGCTTCAGCAGTTAATGCATACTTTAAAGCATGAATTTTGCTGTAAGGGCTTTCCGGTAATGGCATCAATACGCCTAATGCGGAATCTGAGTTATTAGTTTGCAGAAATGACTTAGCGAGTCCGGCAGAGGCCTTTTCTCTAATCAATAAAGAATCAGCATTATCCCGCAAGTAGGCAAAATGACTAATTGCTACTTTAAAACGTCTACTTTTTAACAAACTCGTAGCATAATCCAACTTTTTCTGATCACTCAAGTTCTCTACTGCTTTATTTTTAGGGGATGTATCAGTTGTTTTGCATCCGCTACTAAAAAAGCAGAACACCGTCAGCAGTAAAATAAATAGATTTCTCATAGTTTAATATCTCCTAGAACTCCAATGGAGTTTCCATAAGTTTTAGGTTTTCCCCAAGATACTTTAATCTGTTTTTAAGATTTTTAAGACGAAGCGGATTTTCGCCATTCGTCTTTAGACTTCCGTCTGAGATTGCCGAATGCGTAACTGTATTTTTGACAAAGTCAGAACTCAACTTTTCAGCATCATCAGGCGAAAGAATCACATAAGGGCGGATGAGAACCACAAGTTCCGACTCTTTCACATCTTTATACTCGCGTTCAAAAAGTTTCCCAAGAATAGGCATTTCTGAAAGGAAAGGTATTCTCTCATTTTTAGTTTCAACACTTTCACTAATTAATCCCCCCAATGCCAGAAGTTCACCAGATTTTCCAACCACAGTCGACGCGATAGTTTCCTTCTTTATATCGGTGGTTTCAAAAGCCTGCCCCGCATCTGTATCTCCATAAACTACAGTTCTTGTCAACCCTTGTGCCGCATGTTCCTGCATTACACGAATTGTTACACTCTTATCAGAATGTATTTTGGGCGTAATTACCAGCGTCGTTCCAATGTCACGTCGTTCTGTTTCAGGATCTTTAGTAATGGTTATCACCGGATTGTCGCCATTTGTAGTATTCGATTCAACATCAACACCTGTGAGAATTGTGGATTCAGTACCCACAAAAACACGTGATGCCTCGGAATCCGCCACCATCAAACTTGGTGTGGCAATACTTTTTATTTTTCCTGCTGCATCCAAGAACTCCACACGCGACTGAACTTTATCATTCACAGTCTGAAAAACGGCTGAACGACTGTCAAAACCTTTCCCGAGTCGCGCCAAACCTCCAATCTGCCCTATCGCAATATCTCCGTTTGGTGTAACAGGAGGAAGGTTGACGAGTCCATTTGCAAACCCGAAACTCGAGGTTCCATCGTTAAAAATCAGGTCAATTGCTCTTGCTTTCTCATCTGTAACATCCAGTGATAAAACCCTTACTTCAAGGAGAACTTGAGACTTCGGGCGATCAAGTTTGGCGATAATACCTTTTACCTGAGTTAGGGAATTATTGTCTGAAGAACGTAGCAAAATAGAATTGGAACTTTTATCCACACTTATATAAACAATCCCCGGATGAACTTTTTGCGGTTCTCCCCCGACGCTCACACCAGCCGCATGTTCCAGTTCTCTAATTCTCTCCAGTTCTCCAATATTACTGGAGCCTCTTTCTCTAGAATTTCTGCTACTTGAAGAAGAGCTGTTTGAACTAAAATTATCATCGATAACCGTAGACATATTTACCATCTTTTCCATTCGTTCAAATGCCTGATCCATAAGATAACTGGGATTTCCATTATCTTCATCAGGTTGAACATAATACACCTGCGAATGAAACAAATCTGCAATACTCGACGCAAGATCCTCCGCATTGGGATAAACCACTGGTATTACATTAATAAAATTCCGTTTATTAAGCCGGGAGCCTTCCACATAATCCTGAATTGTTTCCACATAAATAATCCCACTTTCCGGATCCTCCTGAAACCAAAGACCATTTGCGTAGCAGACTGCACGAAGTGCATTCTTACAGCCTATGTTATCAAGTAAAATACTAACTTCTACCTCTTTTGCTTCTTTGTTAACCACAATATGCTTACCCCAGGTTTCACCAATCAGCCACGCGGCATAACCCATTGGTGCCTCCCGCAGCATAAGAGATTTTAGCTTTGGAGTATTATCTTTTGTATTTTCTGCAGTTGCCCTACCGACGCAGATACAGAGTCCTAGAATTAGGTTAAACCATCTCATTGTCCTCACCTCCCTACCAGCGTAAAATTATTAGTTCATCAGGACTTTTCTTCGGAAAAACCTCAATAACCTGTGAGTTAATCTTCTTAATATGCAGATAATATTCGAAGGATTTCAACGCCTCAATTTCAGCCGACTTATCTTTACGCCCTTTTACCTTCTGAACTATTTTACTAATTTTGGCAGCGTTCTTCAGTGCATTCTCATTACGTACTTTGATAAGATCGCCCTCCTTCACAACAAAAGGAGAACCATCTTTACTCAGTTTCAGCAACGCCATTTTTTTGCTTGGCTTGTCTTCTGGAACAACTATCGCTAAAATTTTAATTGCTTTAGGTAAAATGTTTACTGCAGTGGAACTCATATTTCCTCCAGCAGTCTCTCCTGATTTTTCCAAGGTTGATGATTGAAACGGATCAATTAAATCTATTTCAGGCTTACCATCTTTATCAATAAGTTTTTGTGGAGGCTCTGATAAAGGCCGTGAGTTGTTTTGTCCGCAAAGACAACCAACACCCAATGTCAAAGCCGCAGTTAATTTACAAATTTTCATATATATCACTCTTTTTTATTAAGAATTGAGAACTGCATAGTTACAGCGAACTGTTGACGGCGGCCATGCCCATAAAAAAGCCTACGTAAACAAATGCAACCATTCCCCCGATCACAACAATCAGTGCCGGCTCCACCAACTTACTGATAAGGTCAAGCCGCCTGTTAAGAGCATCTTCATAATACTCACTTACATATTTTAAGCCGCTGTCGATACTTCCAGACTTCTCTCCGGCGCTAATAAGCGGCATTGACATCGGCGAGAGCTTTTTTAATGCAGAGCTGTTCATCCCGCAAGTCAAAGTTTTTCCATCTCGAATAAAACCTATAACCACTTTAAACTGTTTTCGGTAGCAATAATTCACCATAGTATTCATAGTCAATTCAAGAGATTCAACAACAGTGAGACCACTGTCAATCAATGTAGACAAGTTTCGATTCCATAAGCTGTTAGCCGCAAACTTAAACACCTTTCCGAAGAGTGGAAGGCGCAGAAGTAAATAGTCCACTGCAATTGCACCATAGCTAAACCTCCTTAAGATCATAACCGTAAAGAACATTAGGAACGGCACAATCAAAATCCATATCCCGTTATTGATAACCCAGTCACTAGTTCCAAGGAGAGCCTGAGTTACAGGTGGAAGCTGAGTCGTCTCGCCATCCAGAACTTCCGCAATTTTCGGAATTGCCACTGCTGTTACATAGTAGCCGACGCCCAGCCCCATCAGTAAAACTAGAACGGGATAAATCATAGATTGAATCAATTTGTTTCTAATCATTCGCTTTTGCTGCAGAAGTTCACGGCAATGTGTAAACATTTCGGGAAGAGTTCCATTTGCTTCCCCCACCGCAATCAACCCTAAAGACAAATTTCCGAGAAAAGGCATATGTTTCCGCATAGCTACTGCGAGCGACAAACCGTTACGAACCTCCGAAGCAACCTCATTAAGCGCCTGAGCAAGCATACCTTTCGAAAAATCACAGGCGATATCAAAAGCCTCTACTACAGGTATATAACCATTTAAAAGAATCACAATTTGCCTAATTGCATTCTCAAGCTCACCACTTGAAATAAAAAATCCGGACAGCTTACGTTCCATTGCCGATCGTGGACGAATTGCAGATTTTCCCCGACCGACGACCTCTGCAACTTCCATAACCATGATGTCCTCCTGACGTAATTTCTGTCGTACCTCGTCAACCGATTCAGCCTCTACAACTGAACGAACAATCTTACCGTTTTTTACACCCTTATATCTGAAAACACTCATCCTGTACTGCTGCCTTCAAGATTAAAAACTGCATCATTATCATTAACCGTCGTACTTTCAATTTCTTCTAACGTGGTCTGGCCTTTAAGAACCTTTCGTAAACCATCTCCGCGAAGCGTCAAATTGTAAGCCTTTCCCTTTAAATAATTGTAAATCTCGACTTCACTTTTACTTTCCAAAAGCATTTGCTGAACCGATGAATTCACCGGAAGCATCTCGTAAATCGCCGTTCTACCGGAATAGCCCGTATAAGCACAGTGCGGACAGCCATTAACTTTCGGAACTTTCACATTCGACCTTTCGCTCCATCCATACTTTTCAAGAATGACCTGCGGTAAAACCTCCCATTCCATACATAAAGAACAAGGCCTGCGAACAAGGCGCTGAGCAATAACCAAGCGCAAAGTAGAAGCCACCAAAAAGTCAGGAGCTCCAAGGTCCACAAGGCGATTTAAAATCCCAGGTGCACTGTTCGTATGAAGAGTCGCCAGAACCAAATGCCCCGTTAATGCACTTTTAAGCGCAATATCAGCTGTTTCCGCATCTCTGATTTCTCCAATCATGATCACATCCGGGTCATGTCGTAGTACACTTCTCAAAGCCTTATGGAAACTGACCCGTTCCTTTTCTGAATCCACCTTTATTTGTGTCACCTTATCGATTGGTTTCTCGACTGGATCTTCGATACTCACCACATGACGAGTTCCATCTTTAACCAACTCCCTTAAGCCAGCATAAAGCGTCGTTGTTTTACCACTCCCTGTAGGGCCTGAAATAATAACCACCCCGTTTGCGACTGAAAGAGATTGCTTCAGCAAGCGAAACTGTAAGTCTCCAAGTCCTAAACCTTCCAGAGAATCTAGAGCTGTAACGTTATCATTTTGCGTCAAAAGTCTAAGAGTTACATGCTCTCCGTTAATAGTAGGAACAGTTGCCACTCGGAGGCTAATTTCACGCCCATCCAGTTCAGTCTCAATATTTCCATCCAGCGGCACCCTTTTCTGCGAAATGTCCATTTTTGCCTGTACTTTGATATAAGAAACCAGTTCGGAGGCTGCCTGCTTTGAAAAACTCCTACCACTTCGCATCTTTCCATCAACCCTCGTTTTTATGACACATCCATCTTTCTCATGACAAATATGGATATCCGAGGCTCCCACATAGATTGCCTGCCGTAATAGATAGCGAAACAGTTCCGGAGCCTGATTAATTGTCCCATCAACAAACGATTCGGGATAGTTGAAGAAAACTGCTTTTTTTAACACAGACTCTTCGGTAGCCTCCACAGCCTCGACCTGCATTGCTGTCACCTGTTCAAGTGTGTTAATTACACGAAAGTTATGCTTATCCTTCACGCAAACTGTAACTAACCCATTCTCAACCGAAACTGGCAGAACCATTAATGCCCTGGCAGTTTTTGCAGGAATAAGAGACAAAATATGATATGGAATTGAAACCTTATCTAAATCGATACTATTCATCTTTATAGTTTACCTGTAGTATAAATGAAAAGTATATATCACCGTCTGTATTCTGGATGATTTTGATATCACGGTAATGATAAGAAGTCAGTTTAAACGATTCACGAACCAGAAACATAAACATATTTTTAAATAATCCTTTTACCTGAAACTTATATTCCATTGTTTTAAACGAAAGTATTGAATCTGACTCATCATGATCTTTTTCTGAGTGAATAAGTTCTCTTTTTTGTAGTATGAGACGACTATCTGCCAGTGCTGAATTCACCATATTTGTGACCTTCAGCCCGCAATTATCGCCAACCGGCATTTTCCCAAGTTCCTGACTAGTAAGCCAGAGTTTTAGTTTATTAGCGGCTGCACGATCCTTCTGCGCCAATCGTTCAATGTGTTCAACATCCTCCTCAGAAATAAGTTTAATACTTTCAAGATACTCTTTTTTCTGTGCATAAAGACCATTCTCTTTTTCGCTTATAAGCCCGTTAAAAAAGATAATGCCTCCAATAGCGACAAGTATTGCCAATCCGCCTCCCCAACAGAGCCAATGCCAGCTATTGCTGTGCTTAAGTATATTTTTTAAAATCATCATTAGTCTAAATCTTTATAATCAATGGTCATATCCAGCGTTAAAACGTATTTCCCATTAACATCGTCGCCGGAAAAATCATCTTTTATAATCCTCAATTTTTGCTCTTTCACAAAATCATCCAAACGCCTTCTCATTTCAAAGCGTTTTTCCGGGTCTATATAAATGCCCTTTACTCTTATAAGATTTTTATCTTCACTCGCAA
>DDLT01000293.1 GCA_002340265.1 Lentisphaeria bacterium UBA2565
TAAAAATGATCCGTGCCGTAGGTACGAACGAATCGTAGAACCGCAACTTGGCGCATACCTCCGGCATGCAATTGAATTACGTTACAAGTTTCCACGTCCTGAAGGAGGTGGCTATTATTCGCTTGCCCTAAACGGGCATTAAGAGTGGAGAACGGTCAACAGCCTTTCAGTGAACGCCAATTAAAAGCGGTGATACCCACAGCACTCCAAAGAAAGCCTCTTTAAGACTTTGTTGCTTCATACCTCATGGCAAGGAAGGCTTAATAGATATTATACTTGTTTTTAATTTGTGATAACGATTATTCCTGCAAACTGGGAGTGATCTTTTATTTCCAGAACTTCACCACTATTAACTGATTTACTTAAGATAAATAATTCATTTTTGTCCGGGTCAGTATACTTTATTTTTGTCCCTGACTGCTTTTTTCACCCTTCTTTTTCCCACTGTTTTAGTCCAGGAAGGTCTCCTTCCCACCCCCCAACAATAATTTTAACTATACCTTTTTTATTTACTCGTAACTTGACGCCCTTTCTACTTCTAGCTTCATACTGATAGAATTTCATTCCTGCAATATTTTTAGGTAAGTTAATAAATGCATAATCTCTATTGGACCACGGCTTTTTACCATCCTGAAGGTCTATTGCACTAGCTTGTGAAACGCCTTCCACAAGAAAATCTGCTTTACATTTTGTTAGCTTATCAATCTTTTCTTTCAAGATCATTATATTATCCAGCGAATTCCTTTGCATCTGCCGGTTCAAGTCATATTTTAATTTTTTGATTAAAATATCTTCTGATTTTTTTATATTTTCTTCCGCCCTTTTTTTTATTTTTTTTACATTTTCTGCGTGATTCCTTTCTGCCACTTTAATACTTGTCGGTAAGTCTGCCCCTAGAAGTAATGCTGTTCCCAGTAAAGTTGTGATGAGGATTGATTTTTTCATTTATTTTCCTTGTTTTGTAAAACAACTTATTATTTGGCACTTATTTCTGGGAGTTTGTGCCTGAATATTTTACGTTTACCAGTTTTATTGTTCGTCCCAGCTTTTGAACTTTTGATGATAAAAATCGATTTGCTAAGTGATGATAGTGCGTTTTTTCCCTTATGCAATTCTCGCGAAGAAAAAAGTGTTGTCCACGATGGTCTGCTGGTTTGCGTAAGGGTTAATATAAAACCTTTTAAATGTGAAGTTGATCGATGATTTGTCGGGAGTTTTGAGTTACATTTTTTAATGAAGAAAGGCCAGTTATTCGTGTTTTGATTTTCGCCTATTTCTTTATTTTGGGGATTTTGATTTTTTGGCCGATTCTCAGTTTGCTTGGATCGGATAGTTCTGGCTTATTGGCTTCGAGAATCTTCTTCCAGTTGCGGGAGGTGCCGTAGAACTTTTGGGAGATTGCAGACAGGTTGTCACCTTTTTTGACGACGTAAGTTGTCATGATTTTTAGGCTTGTTGGCTCTTTAGGAGTATGAGCAGGTTGCTCAACAACCTTTGGAGTTTGAACAATTTCTTTTTTGGGTGCTTTTTGTTCTACAACTTTTGGAAGAGGGGTGGTTTCGACTTTTGAGGACTTAGGTTTGTCTCCACTTTGTAGTGGTGGGTTTACTGTCCACCTCGTAGCGGTGGACTTACTGTTTGTAGATTTAGCTTCTTTCAGTTCTTTCTTTACTTTTTCGAGTTCGTTCTTTGTTTCGTTTCGCTGTTTTAGCGCTTTGGCGTATTTCTCTTTGAAAAAGAGTTCGCGCTTGGTGGCTTCTCCGAGCTTTTCAGGTTTCTTTTGCTCCTCTTTCGGCTTTAGTCCAAAGCGTGTTTTGTTCAGAATCATGAACTGCATGTCTTCGGACTTTGTTTTTATGTCCTGTGCAAGAGCAGTTCGCTGACTGTCAGCAGGGGAGAATTCGAGAAACTTCTGGCAGTGGTAGATTGCCGCAGTGTAATCTTTCTCATCTTCGTAAAGTGATGCTAATTCCAGGTGGGCCGCATAGCTTTTGCCGAGTTTTAGAGATTTTTCGTAGCTTTGAATCGCCGCATCAATTTTGCCACGCTGATACTCTTTTTTCGCTTTCATGAAAAAAGGGTCATTGGTCAGATATTGCGGCTTTTTCTTACAGCCTGCAATGTTGAAGGCAAGGAGTGTGATAAGGATTATGTTGCGGAAGTTCATGGATTTTACCTTTTATAGGAAGCAGAGGAAAAGTCCGCCGAAAAGTGTCAGACATTCGGCAAGTTCGCAACTTCCGTAAACCATGTCCTGAATTTCTGATCCGGACTGTTTTTTTACGAAATCGTAGGCAATCTGTGAAAGGAACCAGATGACCGCACCGGTTGCAAAACCGCTGACGCCGAAGACAATTGAGCCGATTAGCAGCGAAAGTAGCCAAGGTGTGTAGCGCTCTAGTTTCTTCTCTGGTTGGTCTTCGTAGCGCACGTTTACAAAGAACATGCTGAGACAGCCGGATGAAAAGAGCGGCACAAGAATCAGCCATTTGTGAAGCCCGTGATAGGTAAGTGTCGCAACTGCTACAATTTTGCTGAAGAATAGGAAAATCATGACGATGACGTTTAGTTGCTGTCCGAGGTGGTTTGTCAGTTCGTTTTTTGCATTTTCGGCTACACTTTCGCTGAGAAATGTGGATGACTTTAGCAACGAGTTGATATTTCGTCCCTGATTTAGAAAGTAGAGATAAAACGCGAAGAATCCCGCCGAGATAATTGATGCAATGGCAATGTTTTCGTCTAGAAGCCAGACGATGAATTGAATGATGAAATACGGTAAAAGCCCGAGAAGTGTGCCGGCGAGTGGAAACCAGTTAAAGGATTTGCTGACATCGCCTTTGCTTTCGACGGCAATCGGCCAAGTGACAATCTGTTTCAGTGCCATTACAAAATTAGTGAAAATAGTTTTATCGAACTTCATATCGTCCTCAGATTATTCTTTAAGTTTCAAACTGCTTTAAATTAGTGAATAAGTTGCAATTATCCACCGATTTTATGGAAGTAATTCATCACCAACCGGATAGGGCAGGTGACTCATGTCTGAATCGAAAAGTTCAGTCAATAGTGATCCGTAAAGGTGAATCTCCTGCATGTCGCCATCCTGAAGAGAAGTCAGGAAAAGCTGGCAAAGCACGTTGTAATGAATGTCACGATTTCGGCAAGGAAAGCAGCGTTTCTCTTCAGCCTGAGTGATTTTCCATGAAAGTGTCGGATTTATGAGCTGTTTGTTTTTATCAATTAGGCAGAAATGTCCGTCATAAATGACAACCCCACCTTCCCAGCCGCAGGCTTTACCAATGGAAAATGCCAATGCGCAGAGAATAATCGCACTACCTAAACGGAATTTCAGCACGATATCGGTCATCAGCATCTCTTCTTCAAGCGCAAAGGTTTCGGGTACGAAAAAGTTATTACTTCTCATAAAGCCGACCAGTTCTTCGGTGGTGACAGGTTCGCCGTCCATACCTTTTGAAAGTAGAAGAACCAATGTATGAAAATCTTTGCGAACCGCAATTTCAGAAAGGCGCGGGTTGGTCAGAATGCTAAGTTGAATCAGTCCATCAATCAGAGAGCCGTCTGCACTTTTTACCGATTCTTTGAACTTGTCTTTACGCTTTTGGCGTGACAGAACCGTTGAAATTTGGTGGATGCGTTTTCGGACATGCGGGTCGGTGCTGTCTTGATAAATCTGTAAAACTTCGTCCAAAGGTTCCTCTTCGTGAACAAGCTTTTCCATTGCCTGCACTGCGACTTTTGGATCTTCGTCAAATAGAAGAGTTACTAACGCTTCAGTTCTTCTTTCCATTGCGTTTCAACTCCTTTTCTTTATAATCTTGGTAGTACTCTAAAATTGTGGTGATGTATTCTCTGGTTGAAGGAAAGGCAACCACTTTCTTATAATCGCTCCCTTTTCCCGATTTTTTAACCCATTTTAGCAAATTTCCTCGTCCTGCGTTGTACTGAGCCAGCGCGTAGGCTTTGGCATTACCCGAATTTTGCCATTGTCTGTAAGCTCTGGCAAAGTACCATGTGCCGATTTCGATGTTTAAAGTTGGTTCGAAAAGCTGATTTTTTAGGTGATAGGGTTGATCGTTTGCCTCTTCCCAATCCCGAACAGCTCCCGGCATCAGCTGCATTAAACCGATTTCTCCGGCGTTACCGATGGCGCGGTATTTAAATTTACTTTCACGTTTGATAATCGCTTTTATCAACAACGGGTCGATTCGATGAACCTGTGCCTTTTCTGAAATAATTGCATCAAATGCGTCTTCGTTGCCGTAACGGAAATAGATGAAGTTCATCAATACGACTCCGGCAAAAATCAGTGCAAGGAGTGCAACGGCGATATATCCGGCAACTTTTGTATTTTTATTTTTGGTTCTTTCTTCTGTCATTTTTATGGCTTGTCTGTAAATCTTCGTTTT
>DDLT01000157.1 GCA_002340265.1 Lentisphaeria bacterium UBA2565
TCTTTAGCTCAAGAGATGTGTAAACGCATATCAAGCTCAGGTTATGACATAGATAGTGTCCTGCTCATAGGAGGAGCAACTAGAACACCAGTTGTCAAAGAAAAGCTTTCGCAAGTTTTGTCAATAGATCAAGTAGAAACCATGCATGTTGATGTCGCTGTGGCAATGGGGGCAAGTGTAAAAAGAGGAGAAAACAAATCTGTTAAAAAAGATGTTGAAAGTAATATTGTGGATAGTCAAGAAAAGAGTGATTTAGGAAGCTCGTCTGATGCTTCTTTTCATACAGTGTTGTTAGTACTAACAATTACTTCTTTTTCAGTTCTTTTGATGTTATTTATTCCTTCCCGTGGGAATAATTCGTATCATTCAATTAACTTAGAGAAGATAAAGCACGAAAAGTTTACTGTATCAGGATTGGATTTAACAATGATGCCCATCTCCTCAGGAAGTTTTCAGATGGGGTCTAATGATGGAGATAGTAATGAGAAGACGATTAGCAAAAACTTTTGGATGGGACGCACAGAGGTGACACAATCGCAGTATAAGGCGATTATGGGGAGTAATCCTAGCTATTTTAAAGGAAGTTACTTACCAGTAGAAAATGTGTCATGGCATGATGCTGTGGCATTTTGTGAGAAGTTGACAGATCGTGAGCGTCGAGCAGGTCGCTTACTGCATGGTTATGAGTATCGTTTGCCGACCGAGGCCGAGTGGGAGTACTGTTGCCGGGCAGGAACAATAGGTGAGTATGCAGGCGAGCTACATAGAATGGGTTGGTATTATGAGAACTCAGGAACTGCGAGGTTGGAAGACTCTGACTGGGGAAGTTGTGGTGACTATGATATAAAAAAAATAGAAGAACAGTTAAGGAATAATAAAAATAAAACTCATGAAGTAGCAACGAAACAGGCGAATGCGTGGGGTTTGTATGATATGCATGGAAATGTTTGGGAGTGGTGTCAGGACTGGTATGGAAACTACTCAAGTAGTTCACAGACTGATCCAGTGGGTGCGAGTGGTGGTTCTCTCCGTGTGAATCGTGGCGGTGGCTGGTACGACTGCGGCTACATCTGTCGCTCTGCGATTCGCGGCAGGTACGACCCTTCGTACCGGGACAGTTGCGTTGGTTTTCGTGTCGTACTTTCGCCAGTCCATGGGCTGTAAAGCCCTTTCTATTAATAGTCCGCGGCTTTGCCGCATTATAAAAACACGGATGTGTTCTACAGGACTCCAAAAAGACAGATTCAGCCGGAACGGCGTTGGAGTCTGGCAAAGGGAGTCCTGCTAGATAAGCAGGAGTGTTTTTCGAAAAATATTTAAGGTGGTATTATGCTAGTAGAGATTTTTACTATAAACCCTTTAGAGTCAGGTGAAAGTCTTAAGAAACTGAATAGTTTTTTGAGTACGCATAAAATTCTAACTATGCGTAAGGAGGTTATTCAGTATGATGGGAATAGTTATTGGAGCTTCGCAATTGAATACTGAATTTTACCCATTTTGTAGGACAGCTTGTAAAGCCACCACATAGCGGTGGCTTTACTATTGTGTTAGAGTTTGTTTGGTCAGATGCTTAATAGTATTCTTTGGGTTTAGTATGAGGCGTCACAGAGTTACTGTGTTGAAGGGAATGTAATGTCTGGCGAGGGATATTGGTGTTTTGTTCCGTGTGATTATAGGACTAGAAAGTTAACTGTATAGGGTATAAAAGGGAGCGTCAAGTTTTAGAAAATTTGGGTGTTGATTGGGATTTACGCGGTTGTGTTGGTGTAATGGAGTTGAGTGATTTGGATGCTTGGGGAGAAGTATAGTTACTATCATCCTGATTTTTTTCATTTCCTGATAATACTATTCTACTTTTGTTTCCTAGGAAGGGATTTTGGGTTTTAATTTTTAATAAAAGGCTGTTAAGGATGCGAAAACTGTGTACTGGTTTGTTGTTTTGGTTGCTTGTCGGGAATTTGAATGCTCTTGATTTTAAGGAGTTAGAGGATGTTGTCAAGGTGTATGATGTTCATCATAAAATAGATGATCAAGGCGATAGAGTTAATGTTTCTATCGGTTATGGGGGAAGTCTTGATATGGTGGATGAATATATGGAGTGGTTAAAGAAAAGGGGGTCTGTATTGAAGTTGCATGATAAGGTTTTACAACGAAAGTTGTTGGAATATATGGATGCAACGGCTGAAAATTATCAAATTTTACAAAAGGCTGGCGAAAAGTCGGATGAGTTTAAGAAGAGTTGTAAGCTTTATGGGGAAAAAAGACAGACGTTTGTGACATTTCTTCTGATAACATTCGATTTTTCTAAGTATGTTAGCTTTTCGGAGGCGTACTATTGGGAACATATAGATAAGGGGTGTTATACTAAGAATCCTTTATATGGTGTGTATCAAAAGCATATTAAGGCGAAAAAGTATGATTTGGCGTTGAAGTTGATTGATAGAATTATCGAGCGGACGCAGAATTTTCAGGAAAAATCGATTTATCTTATCGAGAAGTTTGACTTATTTGTTAAATATGAGGAGCATTTGACGACAAAGTCTGAGGATTTGGGTAAAGAGGCTATAAAGGGTTATTTGGGTATTATAGATAGTGAGCAATATAGTTTGTATCTGTTTGAGACTTGGCGAAAGTGGCGGAGTGTAAGTCAATGTCGTAATGGCTCTTCCAGATTGTCGGAGATTCCTAATGAAAAGTATTATGCGGTTCGTAAAAAAGTGGTGAAAACCATTTTGGATTATTTAAAGAAGAACCCGTCGGATGAGATGGCGGTTAATCAGTTTTTTCAGATTAGTACGTCGCCTATAATCAAGGCTGTTGGAGATTATTCGTATGGCAATGATAATGTGATAGAGTATCATCAACTTTTTAAGAAATAGCGCTGCCACTCCGGGGCTACATAGACTTTTGGGGTACGAGGGACTGAAGTGTCTCGTTGTTCGTTTATTTCTTAGCCCTACTTTTATTTATTGCCTCAGAGTACGCAAATTTTTCACGGAAAAGCTAGATTTATTTCTGCGGTTTGAAAGTAATTTTATTGCTGTCGGTGTCAGAACTGCTTTCTTCATTGCTCTAGTAGTCTGAAGAGGGTGAATGGTTCGCCTTATTTAAGATTAATTATAGTGAGGTTTTTCTGATGAGAGTTTTAAGAGTTAGACGTTGTGTTATTTTATTTGTTTTGATTGTTGTATCGGGGTGTGCTACCAGTAGTATTGAGGACCGTTCTGTGGAGCAGCAAGAAGGTTTTTCGATTGAACAGATACGTAAGGCAATTGATTCTGCTGGAGTTGAAATTGATAAATCTTATTCTAGTGAAGAGCACGAAGAGACTATTTTTAAACTGAAGAAAGTTGGGCAGTTTAATGTCTGTGATGGAGGTGTATTGTTTTTGACATCGGCAAATGAGAATAATGACCTTTTTATGACTTTTTCTATTATGATCAATTTAGGGGTTTCAAAGCTTGATGATTATCAATTGTTGTTTATTGCTAATGAACTTAATAGTAAGTATTTACGTGGTTCTGTTTATGTCAGTGGTCAGAATGTTGTATATAGATCTAGTTTAAATTGGCATGAAAAAATATCAGCAGAGGATGAACTCATTAACTTTTTGCAGGCAGAACAGGAGATTGGAGAAGATTTTATAGCTACTATTATGAAATCGACTTGGTGAGCGTCGTCGTTATGAAAATATATGTCTATTCAAAGTCTGAGAAGTTTCGTGAATTATTTATTTTCCATAGAAAATGTGAAATGGTTTACAGTGAAGCCTGATTACTATCAGATAGCTAAGTTTGAAGAGCTGACGCTTAGAAAAATAATCAGTGAATTTTACCCATTTTATAGGACAACTTGTAAAGTCACCACATAGCGGTGGCTTTTCTATTATATTAGAATTTGCATAGAGAACAACAGAAGCTTTTTTCACTTTAAACTTTTGGGTTGCTTTAAGGCATTCTTTGGATATTTTATGCAGGTTTATATTTTGGGTTTGAGAAATTTTTACGCTTGGGGTTTTGTATGAATATTGGTATTACGGGGATTGCAAATGGTGGGAAAACGGTTTTCCTGACGTCTTTGCTTTGGCAGTTGGCTGAAAGGGAATCTGCTGAATTTGTGGTTTCTCCTAATGCTGAGTTTTCAGGATATAAGCCTTTAGATATTAATACAGGTTCTTTGTTCCCATTTGAGAAGTATCGTGACACTTTGATCCGGGGAGGACGATGGCCTGAGAAAACTACTGATAGCTATAGGTTTCGGTGTGAAATACGTCGAAAGAATTGGAAGAAGATTAGTTTGTCAACAATCAAGCGTTTTAAAAGATTACAGTTTACTAATCGACAGGAATTGAGTTTTTTTGATTTCCCAGGTGAACGTATTGCGGATGCAGCAATTGCTGCTTTTGAGAGTTATGAGAATTGGTCAGATCATATTCTTAAACATTTTCATAGTCATTCGGACTATTTAGCTACTGTGAAACCGTATTTAGCGGAGTTGAAAGAGGTTATTGATAGTGAGATGACTGTTGATAAAATGGAGAAAGAATTGGCTTATAGTTATAAGTTGGCTTTGGCTGGTTTGATTCATGGTTTTAAACCGTTGATTTCGCCATCTACATTTTTACTTACTCGAGATGGTGATGTGGCTGAAGCAGTTCCTGAGGAGGAGCTGGCTACCAAGCGTTACTCTGGACTGAACTTTGAGTCTCAATTTTTCCCGTTACCTGCTGAGTACAGAGAGAAAAATCCAGCGCTGTTGAAAAGGGTTATTAAGAATTATAAGCAGTATCGTGATAAATTGGCGAATCCTTTGTTTAAGGAGATTGTGAGTGCAAGGCGGTTGGTTATTTTGGTCGATATTCCCTCTTTTTTGGCTGGCGGAGTTGGTCGTTATAATGATAACCGTCAAATCATGCTTGATCTTTTTGAGTCGATTGAAGCTGATGGTCTTCTTGGAGAGTTGTTGCAGAAGCTTTGGTCGTTTGTGGGTCTTGGATTGGAAAAGGTGGCTTTCGTGGCAACAAAAAGTGATTTGATGCTTTCTAGCGATATCATTAGTGGAAAAGTTGAGGGGCTTCTACGGCAAATGACGGCTCGAGCTAAGTCTACTTTGCCTGATATTGAATTTGGCTATTTTGTTTGTAGTGCGGTTCATTCTACTCGTCCGGGAACTACTGCGAGTTCTTTAATTGGTAATTTGGGTCAGAGTGAAGGTTCTTCTGAAGTAGAGTTTAATGTTTCTTCTTTGCCTGAAGTGTGGCCTGATTCATGGAGCCCTGGAGAGTATAGGTTTGCGGAGGTTCTACCGAAAGTATCAAAGAATTTAATGATTCCTCCTAAGCAGGTTGGACTGGATAGGTTATTTGAGTTTTTGATTACAGAGAAGGGGTAAGGGATGTCGCAACAACGTTTAGGTAATCCGATGGATTGTAGCTTTTCTGCTACTTCTGATGTTAGTGAGAAAGCTGAGAAAAAAGATTTAAGTGCGGAAGATAAGCTTATTTCTGCGGTTGATATTAATTTGGATTCACAACGACGTAAAGGTGATAGCGGGTTGGGTAGTCCAATTTCAGACCCTTCTGTGGTTCGTGTGGTGAGTGCTGAAGAGACGGAAAAATATAAAGAGGAACAGGAAAAGATTCTGCGGGATAAAGCGGATGCAATATTGTTAGAAATGCAGTCGGAAAGTGACTGGACTGTGCCTAAACCTATTCGTAAATTTTGTAGTGTTACTTTAGCTGTTTTTGCTAGTGTTTTAGGTTTGCTTCTAATTAGTCAAACTGTCAGTTTTTGGGCTGATATTCAATCGCTACCTTTGTGGCCTCGGTATTTTGCTTTTGCAGGAATGTTTGTTTTTGGAGGAGTTATCCTTATCCTTATTATAGCATTGCTGTGGGGATGTATCAGGTTGCAACGTTCACCTCAGCTAAATATTCAAGCAACAAAAAAGTTGGCCGAGCGTGCACGGTTACAAAAAATTGCTTTGGAAAAACAGGCAGATGCTTGCGAACAATTAAAGAGGGTTCTTAAGGATTATCCTGTCAGTTCTCAGATGCGGATTTCATTAAAGAGTATGTCGATGACTGAAGAGGAGTGGAGATCATTGACGACTGGACGTAAACGATTGTTAGACTCAGATAACCCTATGTCGCCTACTGAGTGGTGCGAAGAGTTCGAGCGTTGTTTTCAAGATGTTTTGGATGATGTGGCTAAACGACGTATTCGTCAATATGCTAAGCGTGTTGGGGTTGGTACGGCGGCGTCTCCAATTGCTCTTGTTGACCGGATGATAGTTCTGTTCAGTAGTTTTGCCATGGTGAAAGATTTATTAAAAATTTATCAGCTTCGTCCAGCAGCAGGGCAGTCGGTTATTACTTTGGCTAAGGCTGTTACACATATATATTTGTCGGGTATTATAGAAAATGTCAGTGAGGTGGCTGTTGATTCTATCGCTGATAATCTTGCAGAATTTTCAGAAGGCGGTTTGAGTGTTTTGACTGGTTCTGTTGGCAGGTCTATGAGCAGTAAGGCGACAGAGGCTACTTTAAATGCTTTTTTTCTTTATCGACTTGGAGCAAAGACGGTTCTTATGATTAAACCTGTCAGATAGATCTTCGTAAAAATCATCAATATTGGCCAACATTGGAAAATTTCCGGTGTTGGCTTTTTTGTGGTGCATAATTACGCTTTTCGATGCCCTATTAATTTGAAGATAATGAGCAGTATTGCTATTCTACATGGAAAGTAGGACAGGGTTTTAACTAGAAGCCAGCGTTAGTCTTACATGGTGGGGGTTGTGTATCCTCAGGAAGTGGTGGAGGACATGATTATCGTTTTAGAAATGGTAGCTACTTCTATGTCGCAGATCATAGTTTTATTCAAGAAGAAGGAGATGATTCTCTTGGTAGAACTCTCTCTGTAATGAGAACAAATATTGAGGATATTTCTTCTTGGGAAATTTGGGATGGTGAGCAGCTATTTAGCGAGAACGTTATTGAAGTAATTCATGATTGATAATCATTTGATTAAAAATGTAAGATTTTGTGTAAGATTGATTTTCCTTATTTCTCTTAATAGATAGGGAGTAAATTCTTGACGTAATTTTTGTTTAGGATTTTACTCCAATTATCAATGTTTGTGTCATTAAATGGCACTAAAATTAACACTTAAGGAGAAAAAGATGAAACAATCGTATTTCATTGGAGCACTGGCTATCGCCGCAACCGTTTTGTTCACAGGATGTTCAACTACAGGAGATTCAATCAAGTCTGTTAATTCACTGACCCCAGCGAAAGTAGAGACAATGTCTGTGGGGAAAACTAAAAAAGTGGATGTAATAAAATCTCTTGGGGGACCAAATATGGTCTTTAAAGAGGGAAAGAGCAAAGAAGTTTGGACTTATGATCAGATACGTGTGGAAAAATCGCAGAATGGTTATGACATATCGGCCTTTCTTTTAGGTCAAGATCCTACTGGTCCAGCTACAGTTCTGGGAGGAGGACGCGCTGGTTTCAGCAATAAAAAGGATGTCTCTTCAGTAAAAACAATGACAGTTATTATTGAATTTGGTTCTAACGGATTGGTTAGTGACTATCAAATGCTTAGTACCTCCTTCTAATTAAAGCTTGGAGATCACTATGAAAAAGTTTATTTTATTGGGACTGCTTGCAGTCTTTCAATGTGCTTGTACGTCACATCGGCAATATGATCCTCCAGTTCTTACCGGACTGCAAAGTCGAGTTATTCACTCCAAATATATTGGTGAGCAGTTTAATGCAAACTATAAACAGGTTTGGTGGAGTGTGGTCTCAACTTTGCAGCTGCATGGTTTTGTATTACGTGATGCCGACATTGATACGGGCTACATTTATGGAGTCTGGCAGAATGCATTTGAGAAGGAGACTACTAACTCCACGTTGTTACCCTCGCTGACATTCAATAAATCAATTGAGGTTATTGAAGTTAGCGTAACTTTGGAAGATAAAGGAGAACGTGGAACACTAGTTAGAATTAGTAGTCGTGGCGATTCTGATGGTGAAAGTATGAATAATGCTACATTCTCTAGTCGTTTTTTCGCCTCTGTAAACAAAGAACTGTTGTTAAAGACAGATTACTAAGGTCGATTAAATAAGTATTTCACTGGCAGTGAAATACTTATTTAATTGGATCCCCAATCACTACCATTTCTTTACTAAGTAAATCACATTGTGTGTGTGACGTTTAAGAAGTGCAAGTAGCGATGAATGTGAGTATAATAGTGAGAATCAAAATTTTCTCAAAGGTAACAGTTCTTCGTTTACTACCTTTGTAATTCTAGCGGGAATCACCGGGTTTAATCTTGGCTAAAGAGCCGTTTCCGTATCCTAAGCTATAGCCCATGATGCAGTGTCCGTTTTGTGGTGTGCAGGTGTCTGTTTACTGCAATTTACTTTTATTTACCACAGTTTACCGAAAAGCACATTTTGAACTTAAAAAATTGGTGTTCCCGAGCAGATTCGAACTGCTGACCTACGGCTTCGGAGACCGTCGCTCTATCCAGCTGAGCTACGGGAACTTTTGAGGTGTTAAAGTGATTCTATAATTCACTTTTTCAACTCAATTAACACCTTTTACTCGGATTCCGTTAGAAATTCCGGTAGTGTTTTTACAAATTCTTTAATTTGATCACGAACTGTGCGGAACCCAACAAGCTTTTCTTCCTCAGTTTGCGCATCAGCAACTAGTTTTGGAGGATCTACAAAACCTTTGTGAATTACTTTTGCGTGACGCGGGAACATCGGGCAAGTTTCGTGTGCGTGTCCACAAACTGTGATAACGTAATCGAAGTTAATATCATCAAACTCAGAAAGTAACTGTGACTTCTGATTGGTGATGTCTACACCAGCTTCCGCCATTACTTTTACGGCATACGGATTTAGTCCATGTGTTTCGATACCTGCAGAGTAGACGTCGATTACATCACTTTTTAGTGCGTGAACC
Organism: Lentisphaeria bacterium UBA2565; assembly: GCA_002340265.1. Lineage (GTDB taxonomy): Bacteria > Verrucomicrobiota > Lentisphaeria > UBA2565 > UBA2565 > UBA2565. Next base: position 8,979 of record DDLT01000157.1, read on the forward strand.
CAGCCTTCAGCCATCTGTGAACGGCAGGAATTTCCTGTACATAGAAATAGTAGTTTAATTTTGCTCATGTTATTTCTCCTAGTTTTCTGTTGTGAATTTACTTCTTGTTGCATTAGCAATTTTAACCAGCATCAACATCACTGGAACCTCAACTAAAAGACCGACGACTGTTGCCAAAGTGACTCCAGATTCTAGACCATATAGTGAAATGGCAACTGCAACTGCTAGTTCAAAAAAGTTACTTGCTCCAATCATTGCTCCAGGTGCTGCTGTGCAGTGAGGCATTTTCCACTTTTTAGCCCAGCCGTAAGCGATGAAGAAGATCAAAAATGTTTGAATGGTCAATGGTACAGCGATTAAAGCGATGTCCAAAGGGTTGCTTATCAATTTGTCTCCTTGGAATGAGAAGATTATTACCAAAGTCAGAAGAAGTCCGATGATTGTAGTTTTGTCGAATTTCTTGATGACTTTCTCTTCCAAATACTCAAGACTTTTGGCTTTGACAACCAATTTTCTTGTTAGAGCTGCAGCCGCAAGTGGTGTTACAACAAACAGGACAACTGAAAGGAAAAGTGTATCATAAGGTACTGACACAGTCGAAACACCAACCCCCAGTAAGAGTGCTACAATCGGAACGAAAGCTACCAGTAGAATTAGGTCATTGACTGCCACTTGAACCAAAGTGTAGGCTGTGTCGCCTTTTGTCAGTTTGCTCCAGACAAAAACCATCGCCGTACATGGTGCGGCTCCCAGAAGAACAGCTCCAGTTATATACTCGTCTGCAAGTTTTGTATCAAGCATGTCTCCGAATACATATTTAAAAAATAGTACAGCAATTGCGTACATTGTAAACGGTTTAATAAGCCAGTTAATGCTGGTTGTAATAGTCAAACCTTTTACATTTTTCGTCGCATTGACAATGCTGTGAAAGTCAATTTTCAACATCATTGGGTAAATAATCAACCAGATTAATACTGCAATCGGCAATGATATTTTCGCATACTCCAGTTTTCCCAGAAACTCCGGGATTGAAGGCGCAAAGCGACCGATTAGAGTTCCGGCTGCCATACAGATGATTACCCATACAGTCAGGTAACGTTCAAAGATACTCATTGTACCTTTTGTTTCGAGCTTAGTCATTTTTTTTATTCCTTAGTTATTTGAGTTCCACCTCATAGCGGTGGATTTATTTGATTACTGCTTTGATTTCATCCCGTGATGGTAATGAACCGGAGAATTTCAGTTCTCCATTTACTGTCAACGCAGGTGTGCTCATAATTCCGGCATTCATGATTTCCATGATATCGGAGACTTTTGAGATTTCTGCATCAACTCCTAAGTCCTGAACCGCAAGTTCTGCAAGTTCGTAAAGTTTTGTACATTTAGGACAACCAGTTCCGTAGATTTTAATTTCCATGTTATTTCCTTTGTATAGTTGTTTAGGTATTTTGTTGTTTAGTTTGTTAGGCTTCAGGCATAGGGCATTTGGCTTATGCCGTGAGCTATTTAATTAATTATTGTAATTGCGTTAAAAATCCATCCGCTGATGGTAAATAGAATTAGTAAAAGGATGAAGAAGATCACAAGAAGGCGAGGGCGCATAACCTGTTTCAGCATTACAAACGCAGGTAGACTTGCACCAGAAATACTCATCATCAACGCCACTGCTGTTCCAATTGGAAGACCTTTTGTAATTAAACTTTGAATTACCGGAATTACGCCTGCAACATCTGCATAAAGTGGAATTCCCATAAGTACAACAGTCGGAACGCTCCACCACTGGCCTTCAGAAAAGTGTGACAGTGCCTCTTTAGGAACAAAACCGTGAAATGCTGCACCAACTGCGACACCGACGATGATCCATTTCCATAGTTTTGTTATGATAGTTTTTACTTCTTCTTTCGCAAATTTATGGCGTTCGGATCGTGTTAGTTTCTGCTCGCTCTGGTTTGTTTCAACTGCACAAGTTGAGCAGCCTGAACTCAGACCTGAAAACTGAGGTTGTAAAAATCGTTCCGCTTTAATCAGATCGAATACAAACCCTCCGATAACACCGGCCGTGATTCCAACTAGAACGTAGATTATTGTAAATTCAGTCCCAAGTACGCCGCCAAGTAAAACAATTGCGACTTCGTTGATCATCGGCGAAGTTATCAGAAATGACATTGTGATGCCGATTGGAATTCGTGCCCGGGTGAATCCTAAAAACAGCGGTATGCTGGAACAAGAACAAAATGGTGTGATTGCCCCAAAAAATGCCGCTATTAGATAACCGACAAAACGGTGACGCTTCATCAAGTAAGTTCGTACTTTTTCGATATCCAAAGCCGCACGTAACCATGAAATGATGTAAATCATGGTAATAATCAAGAAGAAGATTTTCATTGTTTCATAGATGAAAAAATGAAGGCTTTCGTACAAATGGGTGTTTTGTTCCATACCGATGAGACCATGAAGAAGCCAATCGGCAATCATTTTGAAAAATGCAGTCATTTTGCTATTCCTCTATTTTTGAATACAGCAGCTTAGGTCTGCTTCTAAATTTGAAAGTAACGCTTTGTCTACACAAGACAAAAATTCATTTACACAGCCGACACGTAGTGAATACCACATCTGTAAACCACGTTTTTCCACTTTCACAATTCCGGCTTTTTTAAGCACTGAAAGGTGTTTGGAAACGGTTGACATATTGGCATCAATTACATCATGTAGATCGCATACACATTTCTCACCGTCGTTCAACTCGTCAATAATCTGAAGGCGTGACGGGTGCGCCATCGCTTTGATGAACTCTGCACGCATCTCAAACTTTTTCATTTTTTCAATTGTCATAAATCCCTCGCTTAATTCAAATAAATATTGTTTATGGAGTAGTAAATACCTACTAAAATGAAGATTGCGCCGGCAATGTTTCGAAGATGGCTTTCAACTTTAGTGATGGCGTTGAAGGTTTTTCCTGCAAAGTTTATGGAGAAAACCATTATGATTGCGAATAAAATTACCGGCAACGCTGTGCCGATCCCGAACAGTGTAGGAAGAGTAAAAATTGAACCGTGTTCAACCGATAATGGAATCAGGCTCGCAAAAAATAGACTTGCCGAAACCGGACAGAATGACAGAGCAAAAACAGCTCCCAACGGCAATGCCCAGAAAATACCTCCGTTTTGGGCTTTATCCTGTAGTGACTTTGTATTGATTCCAACCGATTGAGTTGAACCAATCCAGCCTAAAAGCACCAAGCCGGTCAAAATTAGTATTGGGCCTAAAATCATGTTCATATTTTCTTGAAGGAAAAGTGAAAGCTCAGCATTGCTAAGTAATCCTTGGACAAGTAACGCTCCCAAGAGTACGTAAGCTATGACACGTCCAACCGCATAGTAGATTCCGGATAGAAAAATATGGCGTTTTTCGCCGCCTTTACGACCGATAAATGAGATCGCCGCGATATTTGTCGCAAGCGGGCAGGGGCTGATTGCAGTCATAATCCCAAGCCAGAATGCAGATAAGATAATTGCTGTACTCATTATGCATCCTCCAGATAAGCGTTAACTGCATCTTCTAAATATTCGTTGAAGCTGATTTCGTCGTTTAGCTTTTCCCAGACTCCGTCAAGTCGCTGAAAATCGACAATTTCACCGTTCTCAACCTTTGTCACCACAACAGTACTGAAACTAAGATCAAACTTTTTAGCCAGTTTGACTTCTGACTGATAGTTTAACACATTCCATTTTACACTTTTATCAAGCTTATCTTTAAAGGCATGATTCACGCTGTTCTCTGCCATTGATTCAATTAACTTACAGGTTTTACAGCGCTGATTTCCGTGGAAGTATAGCACTTGAACATAATTCGCATTTTCAATTTTTTGTCCTGTTGTATTCTGCCTATTCTCCGATTGTCCGGCTCGTTTGCCTAAAGCAAAACCGATTGTGACGAACACGAAAATAAGCAGTAAGTTGGTGATGAATTTTTGCATATTGTTTTCCTCTTTGTAAAACTATTTCGTTATGTAGGAAAATAGTTGGCGAATATGATCTTTCAAATACTATTTTGCAAAAAAGGAAAATAGGTGGGATTAAAAAAAGCCGTGAGAGGTGAGTCTCACGGCTTGAACTTATAGGAAAAAATTCGAAACTATTGAGTTTTTTCGAATGTTTTGATTACATTTCCAGAAGCATCAGCAACTGTTACAGTTGTTCCGTCTGTTGTAGAAGTGTAAAGAGTATTTCCTTCTGCATCTTGAGCTGTTACACCAGTTTCGGTTTTTTCTAGAATAAGAACTTTACCAGTTTCAGTTTCAATGCGCACTTTACCATCTTCTGTGAATGCAACTTGTGCTCCTGTGTCTTGTTCAAGTGCAGCAGTACCAAGTGGGTTTTCTCCGGACCAGAATTCAACAGTGTTAAAGATAATTACGTCACCAAATCCTGCAAACGCATAAACAGGGAAGATAGTACAGGCTAGGAACCCAAGCTCATCAACCCATTTATTATCTAAGCCTCTATGCCAATTATATAAGCCTTTGGTTAATCCGAAACTACCTGTACATCCACTAGCTAGAACTCCTGCAACCATTGTAGTAATAATGAACTTCTTCATCTTTAACTCCTTATGTTAATGTTAAAAAAGATGACGTCATAAGTATACAGAAGAAGTTTTTTTTGCAAACATAATTAGTCTAAATCAGGATTTTCTCGCTCAAATTTATCGAAAACTTTCATTATTTTCTTAAATCCTGTCTTTCCAACCTTGTGTGTAAAGATATCTTTGAACTCATAGATGTCTTCGCGGTCAAACCACCACGGCATGTCTTCCACAGCAGCTGGAACTTCCGGGATGTGTTCGAGGAAGCAGACCATTACGCAGGTGCATAAATCGTCTTCGGCATTATCCGCTTCCGGCTGAGAACAACACCAGGTGAAATATTCGTAAATACGTTCGATAAGTTCTTCGTCTTTCGGCTCTTTGTAAGCTTTGGTAAATTGTGTGTTCAGCTCCATCCAGAGAAGGTAGGGGGTGTTGGTATAGCTGATGATGTTGTTAAATTCCGGGAACATTTCGTAGGCTTCTTCGCGCCATTCACCATTTGACATAATATTAACCTCTGATTTTTCTATCGACCTGTTTTAATAGGGTGTAGATTGTTTTTAAGTGTGGAACCGATACGTTTAGTTGATCTGCAATCCGAACCGCATTACCCAAAATTGCATCCACTTCAAGGTGGCGTCTGTTTTCATAGTCATGGCACATGCTGGTTTTATAAGGCACCATATTTTTTGTGTAAAAAAGATTTTTCTCAACGAGCTCTTCAGAAACTGCATGACCGTTTGCTTCGGAAAGTTTTACAACCTCTTTCATCACCATTTCGCAAAGCTCATAGCAGTCTTCATCTTCGAGCATGAACTTGGTATCAACGCCCCCTAAAATTGCAGAAAGCGGATTAAAAGGGGCATTCCAAACCAATTTTTCCCAGCGTGCGGCAATGACATCATCAGTAAGAATACAGTCGATTCCACCTTTTTCGAAAAGCTTTTGAACAATTTTACCTTTCTCGGTGATTCCTGTCGGAAATGTCCCAATTTTTATGTGTCCATAATCCTGGTGGTCGATTAATCCTGAGTCAATTCGCTGGCAGCAGATAAAGGCTAAACCGCCGATGATTTCATTGTTTGGAAATGCAGTTTGTATCGGTGTTTCGATGTCGATGCCATTTTGAACCAGAACAATGGTAGTTTTCTTAGCTACAGCTTCTTTGATAATTGATACAAGGTCAATTTCAGGAAGGACTTTTAGAAAAACGAAGATGAAGTCGGGTTCGTAGGAAAGTTCGCTAACGGATTTTATGACGTGATCCGGTTTGTAGAAGAAGTCACCATCGCAACTTTTCACCGAGATTCCACGTGCTTTTACAACTTCGTAGTCGGAACGGCAGAGAAGGGTGGTTTCGGCTCCTCCGCGTTGAAGTATTCCACTGTAGTAACTTCCGAGGGCGCCGGAGCCGACGCAGAGGATTTGCGGCTTCATTTCTATCTTTTACTTGTCAGATTAAGAAATTCCAGTCTTGCGGCTTCTTCTTTACGGAAGCTGCCGAGAACCGATGATGTGGTCATTGAAGAGTGCTGTTTTTCAACGCCGCGCATCATCATGCAAAGGTGTTTGCATTCCATGATTACGCCGACACCTTCCGCACCAGTCTGCTCCATAATTGCATTGGCAATCTGATCAGTCAGGTTTTCCTGAATCTGAAGACGGCGGGCAAACATATCGACAATTCGAGCAATCTTGCTGACACCAAGAACTTTGCCGTCGGCAATATAACCAACATGACATTTCCCGTAAAAAGGAAGAAGGTGATGTTCGCAAAGGCTGTAAACTTCGATATCCTTCACGATAATCATGTTGTCATTTGTACTGTCAAAAACCGCGTTATTGATCACTTTGTCAATATCCTGACTGTATCCACGCGTCAGGTACTGCCAAGATTTTGCGACACGCATCGGCGTATCTTTTAAGCCACCGCGATCAGGATCTTCACCGAGTTCAATAAGCAACTCTCTAGTCAATTCTGCTATTCTATCTAAATTCATAGTTTATTGTTGGTTTGGTGTTTAGTTAGTTTGGGAATAGAAAATACGTTCTTTTCTCTTATTTATTACAGGCGGTTGTGAAGTTTGTAGTTCAGAATCTCTTCATCAACTTTAAATAACCAGGCAATAAGTGCCACACGCATCCACATACCATTACGTTCCTGACGCCAGTAATACACACGTTCGTCATCACAATAATCAATCTCTTTTTCAATTTCATCACGCTTTGGAAGAGGGTGAAGAAGTGCCGCGTGTTCTTTCATCTGCTTTAGGTTTTCCATTGTAAAAATGAAATCCTCTTTTGCCGCAGTGTGTGAGCCGTCGGTTTTCTTCTCGGAGTCCCATTCATCCTGAATGCGTGTCATATAAACCGCATCCGCTTCGGCAACAGCTTCGTCAATTGAGTTTGCGAACTTGTAAGGGATTCCGTTGTCATCAAGGAAGTTAAGAATGTCTTTTTCCATCTGATACTCTTCCGGTGCACAAAAAATCAAACTCACATCTTTATACTCTTTCATCATATAACTTAGAGAACGAACCGTACGACCGCGTTTTAAATCACCCACAAGCATAATCGTTTTACCGTCAATTCCGCCCATATCTTTGAAAGCGCGTTCCAAAGTATAAATATCAAGAAGCGACTGAGTCGGGTGTTGCTTTTTACCTGAGCCACCTGAAATAATTGGAATCGGACACTTTTCACCTTTTAGTGTCAGGCGGCGGTGCGATTTTAAAGTCGTCCAAAATGCATCCACTCCTGAATAGTCGTCAGGGTGACGCATTACAACTAGGTCGACATAAGAGATAAAGGTGTGAATCGAGTCACTTAGCGATTCGCCTTTTGCAATCGACGAGATGTTGATGTCGCGAACCGAAAGACGGCGCATTCCAAGCATAGATTCAGCAGTACAGAATGAAAGAAACGTTCTAGAACTAGGCTGCACGAAAAAGTTCAAAACCGAATAATGTTTTAAAAGTCCTGCAAGAAAGTCGGCGCCGGCAGAAGTTCGTCTAATATAACGCGCCGCATCAGCCACTTTACAAAGGTGATTCAGTTTTTCACGGCTGAACTGTTGAGCAAATAGGACCGAAAAGTCATTTAAATGGGGTACAAGTTCATGTTCAGAAAGTTGCATGAAATCGTCATAGCTAAAGTCGGTCATATTCATTCCTCTTACAATTTGTGAAATTTTACGGCATTTTGTCAGCCGGATTTGTTGAATTTTTCTGAGAGAAAGTAAGCGAATGAACCGATTTTACAAGGTTTACGAATCAATTATAAATCAATAAATGCGGTCAAAAAATAGTTGATTGTTACAAATGATTCAATAAAATCACACCTATCGAAAGTGTTTGCTTTCCCTGATATTGCCGACGCGCATTCGGCAGTTGAAACAGGCAGAACAGTCGGCAAGGTTATCGTTAAAATATAATAACTTTACAAATAGACTCAGAAAGGTTCGGCAGGATACATCTGTCGAACCTTTTTTGTGTCTAAGTTTTGATTAATGACACTGTTTTTGTGTCATATATGATCTGGTTTTGTTTGTAAGTTGCTGGTTTCTAGGTGATTTTGTCGCTTTTTGTCCATGTAAAGTTGAGTTAATGATATTGTAATGTGTCTCTTTTGTGATACTTTTGAAGCACAGGAGTTCTCATTGTTGAGACGCACGTTTTACAAAATCTCAAAATTTTATAAGATATCAAGGTATAAAACAAGGGCTTTTTATGTCTAAATTACGCGATTATTTAACTGGCTTTATCACTGCAATTTTATTTATTTTTTCTGTTTTTTCTTACGCTATCGACCTATCCGGGCCGTCAACTGAGTGGGCAGTTGCTCTGGAGGGCAACAGTTTTGACCTCGGGGATGATACTCAGAGTGCGGGGGCGATCGATCTTGTCGGCTCTGACGGGTCTGGTAAATTTCTTCCGGCGCTTTCACTTTCTTATGATGATAAGAATACGCCAGATACGAGCGATGATGAAGTGGCATTTCGCTTTTGCGGAGATCAGGTTTTAAACGAAATCGGCCTTTTTACCGGAAGGTTGTGGATTGGTCTTGATATTGAGACTGATAATGATTTGGATGCTTTTGTTCAGGTTAAAGGTGATGACGGTAGTTATAGCTTGAGTGTGTTTGCAGCTGGAAACAGTGCGAACAACTCGCCGGACAGCAGTTCGATTAGTGCCGGACAGCTTGTTAAAAGTTTAACTTTGGGTACTGATCTTTCTATTGACAGCACGTTGTCTGTTGACGGTGCAAACAGTTTTAATGGTGATGTGGATGATGATGGTAGTCCCGACTATTTTGTAACGGTTAAGGGTAAGCGTCAACTTTGGAGGT
>DDLT01000166.1 GCA_002340265.1 Lentisphaeria bacterium UBA2565
TCCGCGAGCCACGCCTAGAACGCTATAATAATCTTGACTCATTATTCTGCACCTTCCTCTTTAGGCTCTTCAGCTTCCGCTTCCTTTTCAGGACCGGAACTTACCACGACGACAGCCGGGCGAAGAAGACGTTCATTCAATTTATAACCGGATTTCCACTCTTGAATAACCATACCTTCTTCAACTTCGTCAGAAGCCTGTTTTGAAATCGCATCGTGAAGATTCGGATCAAACTTGGCACCAACAGCAGAAACCTCTTGCACGCCCATATTTTCAAATGTGCGTCCGAATTCAGAGAAAATCATCTGCATTCCCTGCTGAACAATTTCAAGACTGTCGCCATTATCAACCGACTTCATTGCCATTTTAAAGTGATCGTAAACTGTCAAAAATGACTCAAGCACACCACAAGTTGCATTGAAGCGCGCATCCTGCAGATCTTTCGATTTACGTTTACGGAAGTTATCAAACTCTGCAACTTTACGAAGTAGAGAATCCTTTAGTTCAGCAATCTGCTGTTCAGGAGTTTTCTCCTTAGGCTTTTCCTCTTTCACTTCAGTTGTTTTCTCAGTTGCCTCGTCAACTACTTCCACTTCTTTTTCTTCTTCAACTTTATTTTTCTTTTTCATAAGCAATCCAAGATTTGATATTTTCTTAAATAAATTCATTTTTTCAAACAATTCGTAATCTGTAAAGATTCGTTCGATTTTCAAGGCGTAAATTGTAACTATGGTTTAACAATGGAGTCACGTCAGTAAATAATCGTTCAACTACTGCTCAGTCCCGTAGAAGGTTCTGATAATTCTGCTGGAAATCGCGGTTTCCGGATCAGTAGATGTTTCTTTATCAGCATTATAGTGAAGACCTCGACTTTCATCACGTTTCAGAGCAGAGTCAATAATCATTTCTGAAACTGAAACAAGGTTGCGAAGTTCAATCAAATCCGCTGTAATCGTAAAATTCCAATAGTACTGTTCAATTTCACGACGCAAAAGTTCCACACGGCGTTTTGCACGCTGCAGACGTTTATCTGTTCGATAAATTCCCACATAGTCCCACATAAACTGACGAATCTCCTGCCAATTGTGTGTGATGACAACCTGTTCATCAGAATCGACAGCTTCGCCAGAATTCCAGTCAGGAATATCTACATTTGAAGAAGACACCGCATTTGGAGACCTTTGACTGTGATCAATACAATTAACGCCCGTTACAATTGCTTCAAGCAAAGAGTTACTTGCCAGACGGTTTGCACCATGAAGTCCGGTACAAGCCGTTTCTCCAACCGCATAAAGGCCCGGAATTCCCGTATAACCATCCACATCGGTCTCCACACCACCGCAACAGTAGTGTGCAGCAGGAACCACAGGAATCAGATCCTCCGCCATATTGATACCAAGGTCATAACATTTCTGGAAAATGTTTGGAAAACGACGTTTGATAAAGTCTTCGGAATGATGCGTTATATCAAGAAAAACTGATTTCTGACCAGTTCGTTTCAGTTCCTGGTCAATCGCACGTGCCACAATATCACGAGGAGCTAAACTTCCCAATTCATGATATTTCTGCATAAACGGAACCATTTCTCCATTATCAAGCACTTTCAGTTCTGCGCCCTCACCTCGAACAGCTTCACTTATAAGAAAGCTTTTGCCTTTCGGATGATAAAGACATGTCGGGTGAAACTGGAAAAACTCCATATTGGAAATAATCGCATAAGCACGATATCCCATAGCGATACCGTCACCAGTTGCTACATCGGGATTAGTCGTATAGAGATAAGCCTTACCAGCTCCTCCAGTTGCCAAAACCGTATAATCTGCCAAAACCGTAAAAATTGTCTCAGTTTTCGAATCGAGAATATATGCACCGAAACAGCTATTTTTTCCTTCCAACCCTAGGCGACGCGAAACAATAAGATCAACTCCAATCGCCCCATCCCACATTTCTATATTTTCATGTTCTCTACAACGCTCTACAAGAACCGTCAAAAGTTCCTTACCGGTAATATCACCTGAGTGCAGTACTCGGCGATGCGAATGTCCGCCCTCTTTTCCAAGGTCGTAATCGGAAGCCTCTTTCTCATCCACATCAAGATCAATTTCACCACGGCAACTGAATTTCACGCCCCAGTCAATCAAATCATTAACGCGCTTAGGACCTTCTTTCACAATCGCTTTAACCGCTTCTACATCACAAAGCCCTGCTCCGGCCTTCAGCGTATCTTCCACATGCGATTCAAACGAATCATCATCCTTAATCACACAGGAAATACCACCTTGAGCGTAAATTGTCGCACAATCAGTAAACTTCTTCTTAGAAACTACCAAAACCTTTTTACCTAGATCAGCCGCTTTCAAAGCCGCCGTCAGTCCGGCGCATCCGCTTCCGATAATCAAAAAATCGGTAGTAACTTTCTTTCCAGTATTAATCATATCTATTCTTCCAAATATTACAGTTGAACCACAGGTATAGGTGCAAGAATCAACAAAAGATTCAGGGTTCGGTTCAACAGGCGTTGTAAATTGCCACAAAATCCCTGCTAATCAACAAAGCTTTGAGTAAGAAATAACTAAATCCACAGCAACAAGGGAAATAACTACGTAAATTCAACGCTTTGAAGTCAGAAGATGTACCGAAAATGTAGCGACAACGACCTTGGCTGAATAAACCATTACTCCCTCTTCGATCAACAACTGCGTTATTCTTGTATAACAACAGTTTAACTATTGTTGTACAACCGTGCAGATTTTCACTGGAAAGATCAACTTAAAACATTATTGTACCGCTCGTTATTCTAACCACTGTAGATTTTGATACGTTTTTAAACTCAATTCAACGTATGTGACGCATCCTTTTAATGCACAAATCTTTAAATTTTTCATTTAAAACCAGACTTATTTTATGACCACAGATATTAAGAAAATTCGTAACTTTTGTATTATCGCGCATATCGACCACGGTAAATCGACACTTGCCGACCGAATCATGCAAAGCGTTGACCTTGTTGACGACCGTGAATTCCAAGATCAACTTCTTGACGATATGGAACTGGAACAGGAGCGTGGTATCACCATCAAGTCTCATCCAGTTCACATGAGCTACACTGCTAAAGATGGCGAAACTTACGAACTAAATCTAATAGACACACCGGGTCACGTTGACTTTCAATACGAAGTTTCTCGAAGCCTTGCTGCCTGTGACGGAGCACTCCTTGTAATTGATGCAGCTCAGGGTATTCAAGCTCAGACTGTGGCAAACGTTCAGCTGGCGATGAAACAAAACTTAACAATTGTTCCCGTTCTAAACAAAATTGACCTTCCTGCAGCAGATGTTGACATGTGTATCGAACAGATGGAAGAGATCCTGGCAATCCCTGGTGAAGAAGCGCTTATGGTGAGTGCAAAATCCGGTCTTGGTATCGAAGGCCTGATGGAAGCCATTGTAGAACACATTCCAGCACCAAAAGAACCCGAGGATGACATCCTTCGTGCGTTAATTTTCGATTCACAATACGACCCATACCGTGGTGTAATCAACTACATCCGTATCATCTCTGGTGAATGTGGACGTGGTGACAAAATCAAACTTTTCAGTAACAACATGACTTCTGAATTGAAAGAAGTCGGCTTCTTCGAACCAAACATGACTGCCGGACAAAAACTTTATCCGGGAACCGTTGGTTACATTATCGCAAACATTAAGTCGACAAGTGACACCAAAATGGGTGATACCATCACTTTGGTGAAAAAACCGACCAAAGAGGCGCTTCCGGGATTCCAAGAAGTTCAGCCAATGATGTTTAGTTCAATCTATCCAATCGACACCAGCGACTACCCTGCTCTAAAACTGAGTATGGCAAAACTTCAGCTGAATGATGCCGCTTTGGAATACTCTTCTGAATCATCTGTCGCGCTTGGTTTTGGTTTCCGTTGCGGATTCCTTGGTCTTCTTCACATGGAGATTATTCAGGAGCGTCTAAGGCGTGAGTTCAACATGGACATCATCACCACATTCCCTTCGGTGGTTTACAAAGTCTTTCTAAGTAATGGCAAGATGATTGAAGTAGACAACCCTTCACATCTTCCAGATCCGAGCACAATCGAACATACTGAAGAGCCGGTAATCGAAGCCAACATCATGGTACCAAGTGACTACATCGGTCCAACAATGGCATTGATCATGGACAAACGCGGAATTTGTACACATACCGAATCTGTTGACGCACGTCACGTGATTTTGACAGCAACAATTCCACTTCACGAGGTAATTGTCGACTTTAACGACCGCCTAAAATCAATTACTCGCGGTTATGGAAGTATGAACTACGCTCCTGCCGGCTATCAAAAAGCCCCTTTGGTAAAACTTGAACTGATGGTAAATGGCGAGCCAGTTGATGCCTTTGCCTCAATCGTTCACCGTGATCATGCGCGTCCACGCGGCAAGATGCTTTGTGAACGTCTGAAGAAGATTATTCCTCAGCACCTGTTCAAAATTCCAATTCAGGCAATGATTGGCGGAACTGTTGTGGCTCGTGAAACCATCA
>DDLT01000165.1 GCA_002340265.1 Lentisphaeria bacterium UBA2565
CTCCAAAGTTGACGCTTACGGTGCGAGAGGTAAAAGACAACAGTCGAAAGGCTCTCGCACTTTGAAATGGATAAAAGACAACAAGCGCAAGGCTCTCGCGTTGTTGCGAGAGGTTAACGACAATAAGCGCAAGGCTCTCGCAAGTTGAAATGGATAAATGACAACAAGCGCAAAGCTCTCGCACAATGTAATTTCTGTTTGTGTGGTTAGAATCTGTAGAAAAGGCCGATGCCTAGGCGATGCAGTAAGTCTGATTCTACAATCGGGGAGTCGACGACTTCGTTCGACATCTGTTCGAGTCCGGCAAATATCGCCAAACTCAGGTCATCTGTCATTTGGTGTCGAAGTGTGACGTCAAACCCGAAGGATTGCGAGCTGTGAACGTCGTAAGATTGGTTGATTGCAGGATTGATTGCCGCTTCAGACTCTGAAACGCCGAAGTAGTAATTAGAGTAATCACCGGTGAACTGTGTGAAACTCAGGCGACTTGCAAGAAAGAATTTATCGGAAAGTCTCCAACCTCTTTCAAGTGTACCGCCCCAATGTCCGCCTTCCTCTCCATACACGCCGTATAAACTTGCACGAATCTTCCATAAACCTGTCTTGTATTGAAGTTTAAGCCCAGCTTCGGTTTGATAATCTCTTGAATCAATTTGGTCATATCCGTCGCTAAGATCATCGTTGTCGACTTCAAAGCCGGCGAAAGGATTGATAAAGGCACTAAGTGTCAGCTTTTCGGTTTTCAACGCTCTGTAACCGATTGCAAAAAGCGAGTAGCGGATTTCGCCGCCTTTAATGTAGAAATCTTTGTATTCCAAACCGAGCATTGGGATCAGGTTGGTTTCGGTTCCGACGCCTTGAAATGGGCTTTTTGCAGAAAAGACGGTAAGCCCCACTGTGGTTTTCAAACCATCGTCTTCGTTTAGATAAGCGGGTTTGCCGGATTGAGCGAATATAGAACTACCTGCAAGTGCCAGTACGCATATAATTTGTTTGAACATTTTGTCCCTCATATTTCTTGTTTTTGTGATTCTGTTTTCAAACTTTCAGACAAAACATAAAGGTGAGGGGGGAGAAGTAAAGCCTTTTATGGATAGAAGTTGAACTCAAGGAGATAGAAGCTAAGTACTCTTTTGTTTTTAGTCAATCATTCTTGAAATAGCTTCTGCGACGCCGTCTTCATTGTTTGAATGAGTCAAATGTTTCGCTTTCGCTTTAATTTGCGGATGGGCGTTGGCTACGGCAAAGCTCTCTTCTGCCACATCAAACATCGTTAAGTCGTTCAGGTAATCACCAATCACCATCGTTTCATCCGGCGAAATATTAAGTTGCTTTTGAATTGCTGAAAGTGCCTTTCCCTTATGCGTTCCTTTGGCTGTAACATCAAGCCAGACAAATCCAGAGACAGTGATTTTGAATTTATCTTGGAACTGTTCTAGGTGAGGGAATACGAACTCCTCGGTTCCGCGTAAAGAACAAACCGCTATTTTGATGATGTCGTCATCTATGTTTTCAAAGCTGTCGACAATTTCATAGCGGTTGTAGTATTTCGCAAACTCTGCGGCAAACTCTCCATCCAGGTTCTTGACGTAAGCAGCATGTTTCCCGCACATAATGATATCAATCTTCGGAATTGTTTCCAATAGTTTCACTAAATCGGCAAGGTGCTCTACTGGAAGAGAGTTTACCGATATGTCTTCGTTGTTATGGACAGTATAGGCTCCATTTTCTGAAATAAAGTAAACGTCTTCACTCACTTCCCGAAAATATTCGATAAGGTTGTAGTATGGTCGACCGCTGGCACAGACGAAGGTGACGCCCTTCTTTTTCAGTTTTTCAAACTGTTGCCAGAAGCGTTCTGAAATCACATGTTCTTCGTTCAACAAAGTGCCGTCCATGTCTGATGCGATCAACTTAATCATACTATTTTCCTTTCTACATAAAGCCAAAACCGAACTTAAATAACCAGGATGAATGTCAACTCATTATAAAGTGCGTTGACGTGTTCTACATGTACGTACAGAATTTGCCCTTTCTTATAGATTGGGGAGTTTTCCTGTTTCCCGTAAAGTTCGCAGTTGTCATCCGACAGTTGGTAGAAGTCGCCTAGCGAACTCAATGGAATGGAGCCGAATGTGCCGATTTCCGGTAGGAAGATCGAAATTTCGGTTCTCGCAAAGTTCATGATGACAGCTTCCAGTTTTACCTCTTCTCCAGTCGCTACTTTTTCTGCAATGAAGTGGAGTTTTAAACGGTCATTCGCTGCCCAGTAGGCTTCGTCATAACGTTGTTCCGTTTTGGTACATTTGTTGGCTATGGCATTGGACTGATCGGTCTCTTTGACTTTGTAGTCGCCGGTGTCGGCCGCCCAAAGCTGCTGATGTACAAACAGGTCGGTGTATCGGCGAATCGGACTAGTAAAATGCAGATATTTCTCTTTTCCCAAACCGTAGTGCGGTTCGCAGGTAGAGTCATATTTTGCACGCTCCATCGCTTTGACAAACGAAATCATGATGACGTCGAAGTACGGATCTTTCGGGTCAAAAGTATGTAAAAGTTTGTTGATGTTTTTGCGCGTATTCAAGCTGCCGGTTTTTATCTGAATTGTCTCATTCAACCATCGGGAGAAGTTGACCAGTGCTTCGGTATTTGGAGCCGGGTGAGTACGATAGACTGACGGCAAATGCCCGTGATACATCTCTTCGGCAACCAATGTATTTGCCATCAACATAAACTCTTCGACAATTTCATGAGCTTCGTCGGACTTCTCATGACGAATACCTTTAATCTCAGGAGGATTTCCGCCGCAGAGAATACGAATCTCTTTCGGCATCACATCAATATAATGCTCCAGAGCTTTCCGGCGCGAGCGCACATTTTTGTAAACATTGAAAAGCTGATCAATTGACTTACGAACATTTTCCGGCCAACTCTGCCAAGTGGTTTCGAAGGTTTCGGTATAAGTCAGCCCCGATTCGTATTCGAACATCGACTCTTTCTTTTCATG
>DDLT01000125.1 GCA_002340265.1 Lentisphaeria bacterium UBA2565
TGTCGATATTCGGCGTGTTGATTTTTTTCTGACCGTTAAAGCCGACATCCCCCCAGCCGAGGTCATCGGCGAGAATAATTACCATATTGGGCTTTTCAGCAACTGTTGACAATGCAACTGATGTTAAAAGTAATGTACTTTTCATATTAAATATTTCCTATTTTTAGTTCGGGGGAATGCGTTAGTTTCCACTTCGCATCGCAGTTTAACTAATTTCGTTCTTCATATTCCGCGAAGCGTAAACTTCTAAACTTTTAAACTATTTCTTGTTTTTCTTCTTTTTCTTGGACTTCTTCTTTTTGCCTTTTTCAGAACCGCCTGAAGATTTGAGCCCCTCGTATTCTGGGTTAACACACTGTTTTCCCCACCACTTCAACATCAGTTTTAACTCTTCTTTTGACTCAGGGTACTGACCTTTGTCATCAGTCTCAGCAATCCAGTTTGTCAGAATTTCGCTGTGTTTCTTTAGAACATTGGCATATTCAGGTTTACCTCCAAGGTTATTAATCTGGTGCGGATCATTCTCTGTATCGTAAAGTTCTTCTGGAACGCGAACCGGATTGAAAAGTTCGGCTTGAATTTTGTTCATTTTGCCTTCTTTAAAAAGCTTTCTCTGAAGAATGATATTGGCTTGATTATCACGATATTGAGGCTGCATCATCGCACGATCGGTCATGAAGTTACGGATATAACGAAACTTCTTTGTTCGAACTGTTCTAATGCGGTCGATTGTGAAGTCACAACGGTCGCGGGTGCCGATGACATAGTCGCGTTTGTAATCTTTGGCGAAAAAGTTCTTACTTTCCATCCACTCCGGAATTTTGATGCCGGCAAGTGCTAGGGAAGTGGCTGACATGTCCATACCACTCACTAGGTCGTTTCGTACTTTACCAAGCGTTGTCAACGCCTTTGGGTTACCATACCAAGTCACAGTCAGTGGTACATGCAGTCCGGCATCGTAACAGAACTGTTTGTGTCGAAGCCCTTTATTGAACCCGTGGTCGGAAAAGAAGAAGATAACAGTATTATCCAGCACTCCATCTTTTTTCAAACGGTCAAGAATTGCTTTTGTCTCATTGTCCGAGATTCTTGCTGTATCGTAGTGACGAGCCCATTCAGCCCGAATTTCCGGCACATCCACATAATATGGTGGCAATTGGGCTTTTGCGGGATCCATTGGCGTGATTTTACCTTTATGCTTTCCGCCTTCTAGCTGAATCTGTCCAAAAAACGGTTGCCCATCTTTTCGACTGTTCCAATCGATTTTTAAACCCTTGTGTCCCTGCTTCATATTGGGTCTGTACTTTCCGTCAAAGAAATCGGTACGATTGTAGGTGAAGTCATAGTCATCTTTACCATGATTAAACGTAAAGTAACCAGCCTCTTTAAACATCTCCGGTACCGACTTGTGTTTCAAGGGTATCTCATGTGCCGAACTACGGGCACTGCGGTGATTGTGTGAACCGATTGTCGTTGGCATCATGCCGGTCATCAGACTCGAACGTGTCGGTGAACATACCGGTGACGGCATGAAGACTTTATTGAAAATTACCCCGTCTTTTGCCAGTTTATCAATTGTCGGTGTCTGATTGAAATCCACACCGTAGCAACTGTACAGCGGTGATTGATCTTCCAAGTAAATCCACAGAATGTTCGGACGGCTTTGTTCAGCTGCTTTTGCCTGAAAAGAGGCTGAAACTGCCATTGCCGATGTAAGTAAATATTTGTAGTTCATATTTTGTCCTATTTTAGGAGTTTACACTCACTTTGTTCGTGAGTTTAAAAGTTGATTGCTTGCTTTGCATCGCAGTTTATACTCACTTCGTTCGTGGTTTTCCGCGAAGCGTAAACTTTTAAACTTCCGATGCGTAGCGAGGAAATAAAAGGCAAAGCCTTTATATCGTCTGTAGGACGACCCAAGGGGCAAGGCAAAGCCGAAGTAAACCTACTAAACTTTATCTATTTAGCTTCTTTAAGAAGTACAGCGTAACCGCCGCCTCTTACCATTTTTGCTGTCAATACATCGCCTTTTTTCACTTTCTTTTTGGAAATTGTATAAGCTTCAGCATTCTTTACACCGTCGGCATCTTTCGCATCAGCAAAAATTGTTGCCACGTATGTTTTCCCAGGTTGAAGGAAATCAAGTTTTGTTTCAATGGTGCGTGGCTTCTCGCTGTTAACAGAACCTAGGAACCAGATTTTTCCAGAGCGACGAGCCACTGTGATATAATCATTCATTTTTGAATCGACAGCCACAGATTCGTCCCAAGCTGCAGGCATTCTGCGCATGAACTCAAATAGATCAGCTTTTTTCTGATACTCTTCCGGTGCATCAGGGTAAGTAATAACTCCAGAGAATATCACCAAACAACGTGCCGCTTCACTCACTACAGTTGAAATATATGTATTGGTTTTTTTCGGACCTTTTTCACGCTCACCGGCATTGATGCTGTCGATACCAAAGTTTCCGTTTGCTTGGTCAAGTGGACCCGTCAGTGCTTCGATTACAGCCATTTTCAGGAAAGAGTCCGGTGTAAATGCTTTGCGTGAGTCCTGCTGAGCGTGACAGTATTCACGAGTTACCAAGTTCGGTAGTGTACGTTGCAGACCTGTCATTGGTGCCGGACCATCGTGGAAGTTCATAGTCAACTTATATTTTGCCGCAGTTTCAACCGCGTCGCGGGTGAAGTCTACTTTGTTACCCATGAAACCGTATTTGATGCCGTGAACACCAAGACTTGCATAGTATTTATAAAGATGCTGATCACCGAAGTTACCTTTTTTGCGGTCGTAATAAAGAATGATTTTGACACCTTTTGCGTTTCCGTATTCCACTACCTTTTTCAAGTCAACTTCAGGCGATGGTGTCATTGTTCCATTTTTCGCTTTTGTATACCAGTGATCGTCCACAGTCAGATATTCCAGACCATTTTTAGCGGCAAAGTCGATCATGCGCAGGTAGGACTTTGTATTGATTCCGTAAACAAAGTCACCATTGTTGTAGCCGTGAATACGCCAATCCCAAAGTGAAATCCCCGGAGTAATCCAGCTGGTATCTTCTAGTACACAAGGTGTCGCCAAGTTTACTGCTACTGTATTTAGAGGAAGTTCGCCAGGTTTATCAGCAAATAGAATCACACGCCAAGGTGTCACAAACTTCTTACTATCACTTTTAAACGCACTTTTTGCGCTCAGCGTATTTGGTACTTTTGCCTTTGAAACCGACATGGTGTTGAACGATTTAGCCGCATAAATATCAGATTCCAGAATTGCTACGTAAGGCAGGTTGCTTCGTTCGATGACAAATGGGATCTTACCTTTTACCTTTTTGCCGGTGATTTTCACTCTGTTAGCCGGAGCATTTTCGCCACGGTGGTAGTAGAGCAGGGCGTCTTTGGTGAAAGTGTAGTCACAGATAAAGCTGCCTTTGGAAGTGGCGCTGTTTGTCGCTTCAAAACGCATTCCCAAACCTTCGTCAAAAAGTCGGGCTAGGAAAGTTTTCTGTGCATCGCCGCTTTTGAAAGTCAATTTTAGCTGATTATGACGATCTCGAATAGTTTTGAACTGTCCGTAAACCGGTGTCCATGTTGAATCATTCTCCGTGATTTTATTGCCGGCAAGCTGATATTTTTTGCCGGTTTCCAACGCAATCTTTGAGTTACCAACTAAAGTTTTGTCATTTTTCTTCAGTTGATAGGAAAGTTGTGAGTTTTCCCAGTTGACAAGCAGTTCCGATTTACTGTCGGGAGATTTAAGAGAAAAGGTTTCCGCAAGAGCGGCTGTTGAGATAAGTGAGGCGATTGCCAGAGAAAATAGTTTCATATTTTGGATTCCTTTTAGTTTGTTTTCTTATTAAAACAACTTATCGAGGGTAATCCAAACAGTGGAATCAATTTTTTTTACATTTTGTATAAGACAGATACTGAAAAGCAGAACAGTACTGCTTTAAAGGCGAAGGCGATAAAGTGGTACAGAATTTAGGTACAGATGCCGATTTTTTACTTGGATATAACAACAGAAACCACCACATATCCGATTTGTTATATAAGTATTTTTGATTTTAGGCAGGTCTTGATGATATCCCCAATATAAGACGTCGCATATTCTATGTTACCTCCACTTACCTTAAACTCTTGCCTTGAGTCACGTTCATATTCTCTTTCAACGTTTGCTTCACCAACAAAGCTATACACTAGTCCACAACTAACCAAAGAGTAGTTTTCATAAATTTTTTTCTGTTCTGGGTACATACTTGGGAATTTAGTGGACATTAGTTTTCTACACTCTAAATCACTATATTCTCCCTCATCAACATACTCACCATCAAACGCAACAAAATCTAATAAATCTTCAACAATGATATTTTCTATTGACATGACTGACCTCGTGAAATCTTTATAAGAAATCCCTTTTTGCAGGAATGACCGAAAAAGAAGAGCGACTATCTTTGATTTTTCGTAATCTTCACATTTGTCTATAATATAAAGTAGCTTTTCACCTACTTTTATTTTATGATTCTCAGATTTATCAATTTTTCGTATCTCCTCATCAATTGTTTCTTGAGGAATATCAGATAATTCTTGAAGAAAGCTAAATACTTTCTTTAAAAATAAATGATCTTTAACATTACCAGCACTCTTGTATATCCCAAGCACTGTTCCAAGTATAGGGATATCTTTTAGAAGACCACTATCAAAGTTTTGATCAATTGCTATTTCTGCCAAAGAAATAGTAATATTTTTTAAGTCAGAAGTATTAACCTTTTCAGTAATTGCTTGGTAATGTCCCAAGTTTTG
>DDLT01000081.1 GCA_002340265.1 Lentisphaeria bacterium UBA2565
TTACCACCTGAACCTGACCGGAACAGTGTGGACCTGCCGCAATTCCAATTGTCGGAATCGAAAGCATATCAGTAATCTCTTTCGCGACACTTTCCACAACACCCTCCATCACCACGGCAAATGCTCCGGCTTCCTGAACCGCCAGTGCGTCTTTCTTCAACTGTTCCGCTTCTTCTGAAGTTTTTCCATATTTACGGTAACCGCCCTCTTTCAAGACAAGTTGGGGCAGAAGTCCGATATGCGCCATAACCGGCACACCCGCAGAAGTTAGTCGTGAAATGGTTTCCGCCATGTTGACGCCGCCTTCCACTTTCACCGCATCAGCTCCGGCTTCCTGAAGGTAACGCGCCGCATTGGTCATCGCCTGCTCAACGCTTGCCTGATAAGTCAGAAACGGCATATCCCCGACCACAAACGCGGTTTTGTTTCCACGGCAAACAGCAGCGGTATGATGAAGCATATTGTCCAAAGTTACCGGAACCGTATTTTCGTGCCCCAGCACGGTCATTCCCAGCGAATCACCGACAAGAATAAGGTGAACACCGGCTTCGTCGGCAAACTGCGCCATTTGCGCGTCATAAGAGGTCAGACAAACAATCTGTTCATCATTTTTATAAAGTTCTTTAAGTGTGCGAACTGTAACTTTTTTTCTACTCATTTTCTTTCTCAATTATGTTTTCAACAGGTTCAGGTGCAGGATCCTGTGTTTGTACTTCAGGTATTGGTTCAGACTTCTCATCAATTTCAGCCTGTATTTTTCTTATAATTCTAAAACCGAGGAGGTTTCCCTGCGATGTAGGGCCCAACCTAGCACGATTTGCCGAACGGCAAAACTTTAGTTCATGCTTCCAGCTACCGCCGCGGACGTTTCGCATTTTTCCTTCACGAAGTTTTCGAGTGAAATGGTCACGGTAAAAATCAAGACACCATTCCATCACGTTTCCGTGCATATTGTAAACTCCCCAAGCATTTGGACGCTTTCGGCCGACAACACTGGTACGATTTCCGTTATTATCAAGATATTCAACAAAGTGCTTCGCATACTTCTCTTTTGCAAAACAGAACGCAGTTTCACTTCCCGCGCGGCAGACATATTCCCACTCTTCTTCTGTCAAAAGTCGATAACGATATTCCGGAACACCTTCAAGCTCTGCCAATTTTTTACAAAACTTAATCGCGTCGCTCCAATTCACCTCGTTGATCGGCGTATTGTCGCCTTCAAAAAACCACTCATTTTGCGGAACTGAACCCATCACCGCTTTCCACTCGGCAACTGTCACCTCGAACTTCGACACATAAAACGGCTCTTTGATTTCCACGCCGTGCTGGGATTCGATATCAATGCCTTTGCCAACATACTTTTTACGGCCTTTTTCATCAACGGGACTTCCCATTACATAATATCCGGGTGGAATTAGGCGAAACTTCATGCCGATGCTGTTTTCAGCCTCAAGCGGCAGTTTGTGCTTTTGAACATATTCAAGCTGAGCTTTCTGCGCCTCTTCGCTACCCTGGCCCAAACCTTTTAGGCTTGCGGCTTTAGAAGTCACTTCTTTAAAAGATTTAAGCTGAAAAGCCTTTTCTCCCAAAATCACATCTTCACCGTGAAAGTGATCGTCTTTCAGTTTTATTTCACCGTGATAAGCCGAAAGAGATGACTTAATAACCGGATTATTAGGAGCAAGCGACATCTTCAAAACACCAAGCAGAATCGCAAAAAGAATAAACCAGCGCCAGATGACGCGCTTGTTCAGACTTTTTGGAGTTGTGGTGCGTCGAACCGTCGAATCGATTTTATCAAACCGTTGACGGCGCACGCGATTTCGCTTACTTCGATACATAAAGCAACCTAACGTTTTTTATACATAATAAATCCGCCGACACAAAGATATGCCAAAGTCGGAATCAAACCTGCAAGAAATGGTGAAAGTAGACCTTTTTGCGCTGCTACAAGGAACCCTTGAAGCACGCCGTAAAAAGACAAAACAGTGATGACAGCCACACCGAGATTAGCGAACATGCCACCACGTCCAGTATTAATAGAAAGTGGAATCCCAAATAGCACAGCAATAATACAGCCGAACGGGAAAAACCAACGGTAATAAATGGTCGTATAACAGTTCAAAACAGTAAATTCAGCCATTCCCTTACTGTTTTCAAGAATTGTATAAATATCATCGGTTCGAAGCATTTGAACGGGACTCAAACTATTTCGAATCCCTTCCGGCTTTTCACTCAGTTCCGAAAAACGACGAGACTCGAAAGATTCAGGAGCTTTAATCAGCAGCTCACCCTGCGCATCATAATAAGAAACCTGCCCTTTCTCAAAAAGCCAGCCGGAGCCACCTGTATAGAGAGCCACATCTGCACGTATTTCCCAGTTAATTGTTTTATCAGGTCGAAACTGCGTAACCACTACATCACGCTTTTCTCCTTCCAGAGAAAATGTACCAAAAATCCAGTCACGAGAGGTTTCTTTACTTCGATAGGCTAAAACCTTGCTTTCAACAACTTTCAAATCGTGGCTGCCAAGCTGATCTTCAATTCGCTCAGCCATTTCGATGCTATTCGGCACCACATTATCAAGTGCATACTTCATCCCAAATCCTGCCGCAATTGCCGTCAGCCAGATATAAACACAGGTGCGAACCAGTGAAATTCCCGAAGCGCAGATTGCCACCACCTCGTTATGGCGAGAAAGTCCGGCAAACGTGTACATGGAAGCCAGCAAAAATGCCATTGGAATTACGGTAACAAGTCGCTGAGGCTGCATGTGATAGAAAAACTCCATCATCATAGAGAAAGGCGCGTCGTGATCCAAAAAGTCCTGAAGAACATCAAAACAGTCAGTAATCAGAAAAAGAAGCGCGAAGCTGATTAGGCAACATGCCAGCGGCACAAAAAATCTCAGCCAAAGGTAAATCGACAGGCGAGCTGAAAATCGGGATTGTTTTTCCATTATTTACTCCGGTTTATCCGCCTGCGACGAATTCAATAAGTTCCACCATATCACCATCTGATAGGTTTGTGTCCGCAAATGTGTCACGCTGAACAACTTCGCGATTCAGTTCAACCACAAGGTGATTTGGGTTCAAAGAAAATGCCTCAATCAATTTCATCAGAGAAAGAGATTCATCAAAACTGCGGGTTTCGCCGTTAACTGTTATTTTCACGATATTTATCCACTAAAATTTCAACTATTTTACAAGCCTGCAAATTGGCAGCCACTCCCACTTTGGCGGCGGTCAAACCTCGTCCTGGTTCGGCGGCACTTACACCGTCTCCGATAACCACCATTCGAGAGCCAATTTTGCGGCTGACTATTCGCTCTACGTCCGCATGACCGGCGACTCCGGAAACGGCAACAAATGGACATTTCATTTTCGCCAATACATTTTCCGTCAACATCGCCTTTGCGGCAGCCGTGTCAAAGCACTCCGCAACAATATCGGCATCACCAAAAATTTCTACCACATTTTCCGCAGTAATCCGTTGGTTATGGACAACCACATTAAGATAAGGGTTAATTCGAAGCAGATTTTCTTTCAAAGCCTCTACTTTCGGCATTCCAATCTGATCAACAAAATAGTGCTGTCGATTCAAGTTACTCGGTTCAACCACATCGTAGTCGGCAATGATCAACGTACCGACAAATGAACGTGCCAATGAAATTGCGACAGCTGAACCCAAACCGCCTGCTCCGCCAATTGCGATTACCGCATTTGAAAGTGCAGGTAAAAAGTAGTCTGGATTTCTCGATCGCATTAAAGCCGCCATCTCTTCTTTAGACGGCAATTCACCGCGTTTTATTAAAACCACAGAGCTATTCTCTTTTATCGGGAAATCTGCCGAAACCGGAGCGCCATCACAAAGTATCACATCGGCATCAGACTTATAGAACTGCTTAACCGATCCAACATCATTTTTACCAGTCCAATCAACCACATTTTCATTTACACGTATTTTCATAGCAATTCCTAAAACAAAAGGCTATGTTCCAGTTAAGGGTTGTTGTTAACAATTTTTCTGTAAGCCAAGTACATCCAGTGCTACGAACTGGATTAACAATCTGCTTGTTGCCACCTCATAGCGGTGGCGGTACTTGAAAACAACCTCTAACTGGAACATAGCGAAACAAAAAAGCCCGACCAAAATCAGCCGGGCTTTGTAATTCAACAACAATGATTAGAAGATATCGTCATCACCTTCGTCACCGAACAGAGTAGCTTCAACAGATTCAACTTTCTCTTTTTTCTTCGTCGGCTTTTTGAATGTCGGCAGGTTACGGTAGTAAACCTCAAGACTCAAACAGTTCAGAGCAGTCGAATAACATTCTCGCCAGCTATCGACATCACGCCCCGGCCATTCCCAGTGACCGATTTCGCCATCGTCTGTCTCTTTTTTTATCTGCTTACGAGTAAGCACGCCGTATAAAAACTTATCGTTCCAAGAACGCCAGAAACTCATATCGCCGCGCTGAAAAACAACCTGTGTCTGGTAATACCAGTCATAGACCATTACACGGTGATCCAGTTTACTTCTGCCTTTTGAGCTGTCACTGTCATAACTAAAAAGGTTTTTAGCTACATCAGGATTGTTAAAGTCCGACTTAATACGTTGGAACACTTTTGTCACACGCTCATGCTTACCTTCACCAAGCAACTGCATACATAAGCCTCCAACAGCTCCCATAGAGAGATAAGTCGGTTTTTTTGCGACAGGGTTATAATATCCTCGACCATCATCGACAATTGCTCCGATAATCATCTCAACGCCACGCTGCATACACTTTTCCATGCCCTCAACAGAGCAGTCCGAAGCATAAGCCGCTTTCAATGCCTGCAGATGCCAGCCGGCAAGAGACAAGTCGGCATGACCGGTATCTTTTTCATAACGATAGGCCCACGTACCATCCTCACGTTGGGCTTCAATCATTCGCTCAACCATTTTATTCATAATAGGTTTAAGAGAACCAATTTTGGTCATACCATACGCTTCGGCAACTGCATAGCAGGTGATAGCGTTTTCATAAGCAAGAAAGTTAGGACCTACCACACCACAGTCAATAAGTCCGGTTTCCATATCAATATGATTTGAAAGCCAGTTAATTGCTTTTTCAACGGTTTCACCAAACTCTTCATCTGCCGGAGTCACACCATTAGCAAGGTAAGCCAGAATTCCCAGACTTGTCATTGCATAAGTGTGATCTCTTTGATTATTGATTGAGCCATCTTTCGGCCAGTAACCAGCCTCATTCTGATTCTGTTTGAACCAGCGAAGTGTTGCTTTTACCGCGCGCTGAGTATGTTTTGCGTAACGCCCGCCGTATTTGCCAAGAGCCTGACCTTTTCCCGCACCTGTTCTGGCACCATAAAGTGCATTCATTACAAGTGGAGATTCAATCGCCTTAATTTCACTCATTTCGTCAAGAGCAAGGTCTTCTTCTACTTCAGGCATATCTTCAGGCATATCGTCGGTTTCTGTCAAAGTGTCCGCAATCTCCATCTCTTCGATAGGTTCTTCGTACTCTTCGACTTCTTCGACCTCTTCCTCAAGCTCCTCAAGTTCTTCAAGCTCTTCCTGTTCAATCTCCTTAACTTCCAACTCTTCCATCTGAACAACAAGTTCATCTGGTTCCTCAATACTCTCAGGAACCATCACAATCACAAGTACAACAAATAGAATAACGTGGAAGACAAGCGAAATCACCGGACCGACAAGCATCTCAAACAGACGTCTCTTACGATACTCTGCAAGGATCTCGTGCAGTTCATGATCAATTTCCTGATCATAAACTTCAGCCTCCAAATTTGGATCATGATCTTCTGTAGTCATATCTATATCCTTAGTAGTTTATCAGTAAAGTGTTACGATATTCAACGAGTTCAGACCAGCCTTTTTACAGGCATCGAGAACATTCACAAGACGTTGATTGGTCGCATACACATCTGTTTTTATCATTACCGTATAATCCGAGTCTTTCATACCAAACTGCTCCAAGCGCTCACGAAGAGACGACAGTCTGATCGGCACGTTCATGAACTGATATTCATTTGAAAGTACGCGCACATCGATAACCGGTGGCGGCTCTTTCGGAGGAGTCTGCGTTTTTGGAGGTGGTCCTGGTAGGTTCACCGCCAAATGTGCCTCTGGGATTATCTCTTTCTGCGTATACACAAAGTAGATTAGCAGAAGGAAAACTACGTCAATCATCGATGACATAGGCGGTTCAGCCGCTTCTCCACCGAGATTCCTTTTTTTTCTAGCCATAATTTCCCCTACTTCTCAGACAAGGCTGAGATTTTAACTTTATACAATCCGGACTTTTTCACCGAGTCCATAACTCTGTCAACATGCATAAAACGCGTCTTGTCAGCTGCACGAATCACAACTGGAAAGCTATTACCCAGTCGTACACGCTGACTAGTTAGAATTTGCTGAAGGTTACGTGGTGTAGTCGGGATTGTGGCAATATTCATTTTACCATTTTCTTTGACGTTAACAGTCACTGCAAGAGGATCTTTATTTTCGACAGCCTCCACATTTTCGGCCTGAGCCAGCGAAATTGTGGTATCGATAATCTCCTCTTCCATAGATGCTGTAACAACAAAGAAGATAATTAGCAGGAAGACCACGTCAATCAATGACGATACAGGAGTCTTCATATCCTCTTCTTGTCGTATTTTAGCCATAATTACACCCTATTGGATTAAAACTTAATCTTCTTCTTCAACCTCTGCACCACGAAGAACTTTTACAAGGTCGATAACGACACCTTCTGTCTCAAGGATAATACGTGTTGCACTGTTTTTAATAAGTGTGTAACCAAGAAGCGCAGGAACCGCAACAATCAGACCTGCACAAGTTGTGTAAAGCGCACCGGAAATACTCTGAGCAAGAACGGCTGCTTTCGCAGAACCAGTTGCACCAGCCAAACCGCCGAAGGCCGCAACCATACCGGTTACCGTACCCATCAAACCAAGCATAGGCGCAATCTGACCACAAATGTTAAGGTAGTTAACCTGTTGCATCACTTTTTCTGTTTCCATATCCGCAGAAGCAGAGATAGAGTCCTGAATCACTTCGAAACCTTCAGTGATGTTACCGAAGCCAGACATAAGAATGTTTGAAAGAGGGCCTGGGTT
>DDLT01000320.1 GCA_002340265.1 Lentisphaeria bacterium UBA2565
TAAGTGCATTGCTAAATGCTTGAAAATGTTCTCACCATCGTTGAATCTCTTCACCAACATTTTCTTGTCGTGATCATTGTCGATATGCCACTTAACCAAAAGTCCCGCTACACCCAAGCCAATCAGCACGCCCATGAAAACATCACGAACCCGGCATGTAGGTCTAAGCCACATCTCTGCCGCTGGTTAAATGAAAAAAATTAAAATAACAGTGGATCTAATTCTAACATATATGTCTGTACGGAAATATACAAATGTAGACTAACTAAGATAAAATTGCAATGGAGTTGATGATCTGATATAGAAACGTGAAATTAGGAGTAAGTGAATTGAATAAACAAAATGTACTTAAACAAGAAGACGTTTTCCAAGGCAACTTTATTTGGTCTGATTGCTTAAAGAACCAAACGTTTCCTGGATTTTACTTCCTGGGGAGAGATTGTTCATAAGGATAGCCTGAGCAGCATTATTTAGAAAAGAGAGTTTAAAATACTTCACACGAAGCAATGGTATCACACTTTGTTAATAAGGTGGGAAATAAAGGATGGAGATTGATAAAGTTTTCAAAGTATTTTTGAAAATAGTGGCGACAATTTGATACGATCACGTCAACTCCTGCTACTAAGGAGGCATTCTTCTCTTGAGCTAATTCTTTACATTTGTGCTTGGAATTATTTTTAACTGAACATTATTGCTTCAATCACCGAATACATCATCTTTTTCATGAAGCTTCCGCAAATCGGAAACGTGATGTCCACAGACACATATTGAAGTATTATTTGACGCAAAATAAAGAATATTAAGTGCTAGGAAGCTGATGGGATTTATGTTAATGCGTCTGATTGGAAGTTAGAATTGTATCGAAATATATAGGTCGATCGTTTGCAACCATTCCTGTAAATTAAAGTTCAAGTGACAAAGACCGCGTACCATGACGGCCATCATGATGTTGAATGAAAGAAACAATAAAGCTTATTAAAATTATTTTATTTATGGTGATCCAACATAGGGCACGATTACGTTAGAAGCAAAGGATCTAATTATGGGTTTCGGCATTATTCAGACGACCTGAAAACAAAGATTTTTACCGGCACGATAAGTCTGAAGTATATACGTATACATTACATGCTTGTTATTTTTGGTAATTAATAGTAAACAACTGTATTTTTGCCAAAGGCGAATTGAACATTGGTGATAATTTACCAAGACGAAGTCGAGATAAATATTCATAGATGTTCACTGAGCTTCAGAAGAATAATTGTTTTAGTATAAACCCCGAAGGTAAATATCAAGAACTACAAAATAATAAAGTAAATATGGAAACAAACGGACGCAATTAGTCGTTTGCAAACACGTTTATGGTGAATGGTAAATACGAGACTTAACGAGAAGGCGGACTAGCGTACCCGTGAGACATTTTGACTTTTTAAATTGCGAAACTGACACGTCAAAGTGTTTTAAGTGCGAGTGCAAAGCGTTCAGACGTCAGTTTTAAAAGCAAACAAACGAACTGGGACCTCGAAACTTGCTTAGACTTGCATAAAACGAGACTCCGAGAGAGGTTTGCAAGACGCGCATAACCTCTTGACGAAAATTTTGCGAGACTAGTCACGGTGGTTTCTGAGGGATCATTCGCCCATCCCTAGGTAATTGCGGCCGTAGTTTTAATAACACGTATTTGTCATTCAATTTACGCATTGGTTTTAAAAAAATGAACAAAAGCGAGAAAAAGAGGAACACTACGAAAATTAAATTCATCCGGTTCCTCTGTTTCTGTTGGCTTCTTCCATGGGCTGTACTTATCGTCTAAAAAAGAGTAGTTCCAGCCGAGTCTGAAGAAAAACATTTTGATCTTACACAGTCTGTTATATAGTAACCAACACGTTTACAATTTATTAAATGCCTTGAATACTAGTTATCGAAAATATGTTTGGTCCAATGTCGATGGTAGTTATTTTTAAAATTCCCCATGCTTTCAATATGCCCCCCGACTTGAAGTGATATCTTTTGAATAAATGAAAATTTCATTCGGCGACTTTCCCCCACATTTGATGTTTCTGCCTAGATGGCACCTCGCGTTGAATATAGAGTCCTAATCAGGGTGACAAGCCGAGCTTTTTGACCAGTCTCTGGAAACTGTACTAAAGCGAATGAATTCTTCTTTGAATTTTTATGACCGAAACATGAAAATATTCGCACTTTCGCGAAGGAGCAGTGCATTTCTACCACAGACGTTCATAACTATTCCGTGTAAACAGTGATATCAATTGTTCAAGATGGACTTCGGCTAAAACATGAAAGTAACCAAGGACCCTTATTTACGAGATGCACCTTGCAGATCGACAGACAGGCACATTCGCCAATAGCTCCAGTGGTGCGGATCTCGCGTGTTACAGAATCATACGGAAAAGAACCATTTTTCAGTCGTAGTAATCAACGGTCCACAGTAATAGCCACTATGGCGCGCTGTTGCCCAGTGGGTGTAGTGGTCAGCCATTACGTTAAGAAAGTTATTTAAAACTAGGACATTTCATGGTTTGAGTTTAATATTAGTGTAGAAGAATCGAAGTTGAAGAGATTAATTACCGTAGTGTAACTTCTCCTCGCTCGTTCTTGCTCTATTAACCAAGCGTGCTTTGCTTTGGAAAGGTCAATTTCCATGATCCACTCATCGCGAATTTGACGTGTGTTTCACATTGATTTAAGTAGAAAAAAAGCGACAGGATCTTTTTAGTACAGAGAGTAAATTACTCACCTTGTTGAAGAGTATTGGTCACTCGTGCTATATGTGGCCCGACCCTAAGTACTTCGTGAGACTCTTGTTT
>DDLT01000043.1 GCA_002340265.1 Lentisphaeria bacterium UBA2565
CGGTTAATAAGTACATGTAGTTAGTATTCTTTCCGTTACACTGACTCTTTGTAGAAGTTGCAATTCCGTTTTCTTTTTTTTCACTCTTCCAGGGATCCCCGCCACCAAAAACACTATGTCGACTGAATGAAACTGATACAGAGTTTTCTTAAAAACAAACAAACAAACAAAACAAAACAAGACAAAAACAACACATTCTTACCCAATGCTGAAACGGAAGGGAGTACCAAGAGCATCATTGTCACAAACATCAATTTTTGGTCCATGATTTGTCTCGTGGTAAGAGAATCTGCGCATTAAATAACCATAGCAATATAGCACAATGTTTTCGAAAACGCAAAAAGAGGGCTTCTTAAATGGACAATTCATTATCAAACAACTAGATTATGAGCTTGACCGAGTAATCTATGCGATTTTGAACCATTTCTTTATGCAGTAAATAACTCCGTGCTTTACAAAAGCTGTGAATGACTATTTAAAATTTGCACTTGTTTGCGGCATCATTTGTTTTAACGAATGAATGTGTTTCTTTTCGTCTTCTCAGGAATTTTTATAACTATCCACTTGTTTTATTTTTAAATGTTCCTCCGAAACATGTGAAAAACAGCAAAACGTCGCCAGTCTGCTCACCAATGGCTGATAGTGTACAATAGATCCAACAGTTTGACTGCGACTTGAGAAGTAGCGAAACCAAGTTTTAAACCAATGCCTGAGATCTAAAATCTGCCAGATTTACTGATAACTGGCTGTAGTTTTAAATGATAGCTCAGTCAAAATTGCAGAAACTTTAGCCGATAAATGAGATTAGAAGATTAAAAGATTTACCTCACCCCCCACCCCACCGAGTACATCACAGCACTTGGCTTTAGAAACATTTGAGGGGTTCAGAACCATATCGGGCTAACCCACCAAAATTTCATATTCGATGTTATTGTTGTTTCCAATCTAAATTTGGACCATCTTTTTAGTGGGAAAGTGGTCTGACCCTGAAAGGAAATGGGAGATTCTTTGGTACCCCCTGAACATTGGACCACAGTGACTTTCGTCACAGCTCTTTGTGGAACAATGGGCTAACCCTTATACTGCTGACCATTTGCCCGTTGGCTCACAGTTAGGCAGTACCATGTGCTATCAACAAAATGGCG
Organism: Lentisphaeria bacterium UBA2565; assembly: GCA_002340265.1. Classification (GTDB taxonomy): domain Bacteria; phylum Verrucomicrobiota; class Lentisphaeria; order UBA2565; family UBA2565; genus UBA2565. Next base: position 1,146 of record DDLT01000043.1, read on the forward strand.
GACAGAGGTGAGCAATTATCGAGCGGCAATTTCCATAAGAGAAAACGAAATCCTGAAGAGTAGAAGAAAAACAAACGGAAACGTCTTCCTAACAGAGGTAAGGAATATGAAACAGTATCAAAGTCAGGCGTGAAACGTACATTTGCAGCAAAACAACTGGGTAAAGACTGTCGTTGCCCGCTGAAGTGCTTTGAAAGAGTAACACAAGAACGGCGTGAAAATGTTTTCGAAGGTTTTTGGGAGCTTGGAGATTGGACTGCACAGAATGCCTTCTTATGTGGAAGTGTGAAAGTCACGTCTGTAAAGCGAAGGTATGGAAAGAAAGGCGAGACTTCTTTGCACTCGCGAAGAAATTATTCTCGTCAATATTACATAAACGACAACGGAATGTCTACTCGGGTATGCAAAAAGGCTTTCTTGGCCATTTATGCTATATCTAATGACAGGCTTTCTCGTGCTCTATCGAAAATGCAAAGTGTGGGATCTCCACAAACAGATCAAAGGGGTAGACATGAGCCTAAAAACAAAACCCCTGAAGAGGATGTTCAGTTTGCGCGAGCTCACATTCAAAGCTTCCCAACTGAGTCAAGTCATTATTGTCGTAAAGAAGAAACTGTATGAATTGGCTTTGACAGAACTGCGTCCACTATTGTTATTATTTGTTTCACTAAGTCTTAAAGTGAACACTATAATACTGGTAAAGATAACTCATATCATGATGTAAATGATATTCCTATAAAGAATAAACATGTTTTCACAAGAAAAACCTTCTCAATATCTTTTTTCAATACTTAAATTAAAAGTGCTTTTTCTGTAAATTAAATTAAAGTGGTTTAGCCCGCTATGGCTCTGAACCCCTCATTTAACCTTCTACTCAAAAAGCCAAAAAACAAAGAACCGGTATAACCAATTATAATTTTGGTCAAGGTATCGAAAAATCCTGCATCTAAGCTTATCCCTGATTACAAGTGAAAGTATTACCCAAAATGCACTATAGCTGCGGTCGTTCCAAAGAGTTTTCAAGGTGGTTATGTTTAGGAGTCTCAGTCACTTACCTTTAAATTAACAGGGATAATAAGCGACAAAAAGCTAAAACCTAAAACTAAAGAAAAGTTAAGAATACAAATAATTACAAAAAAACGAAGAAACAATCAAATTAAAGCCACACACGAACTCCCTTAACAATACTTACTCCGTGAATTAATTTTCTGTGAGCTCCTCTTTGAATAGTGATCAGTACTTTTCAGTGAAAGGGTTTTATGAGGTACAGTCTTTAAGTAATTTGTGGATTTGCTCAATTAAGCGAAGTCAAACATTTGCAGCCTTTTTAATTTGTCTGTCGTCATTTGCTTTCAAAGCGTAGTCCATTAGTGTTTGTGAAGTATCATCTGAAGAAATAAAACCTAAATGTTATTTAGGAGAATGGAGTTTATAAATAATTTATGGTTTGCTCAGTTTAGTGAAGTCAAATATTTTAAGCTCTTTTGATTTGTTTGTCATGGTTTGTTTTGAAGGGGTAGTCTAATGGTATTAGCGAGATATCATCTGAAAAAATAAAACCGACAGCGTTTTTAACCTACAGTGATACCACATTTGTCTCTACTCTTGGCTAATTGAAAGACAACAGAGTTATTGAAATGTCTCACCATTTAGAAACAGTTCTAATTTTACGAAAACGTGGAAGATAATGTGGTTTAGAAAAGAATAAAAATAATTTGCACTTTTGAACCATAGCTATAAACAAAGCGTATTGCTCATAGCCAATAGCATTAACAGCCAGAACTTATTTACCTGCAGGTGAATATACACGTTTATCAGGCTAAATTAGACCTGTGTATAATTG
>DDLT01000172.1 GCA_002340265.1 Lentisphaeria bacterium UBA2565
GAACGCACAGCCACTGCTGTAATCTTTGATTACTACACAACTACACCATTACTGACATTTTTTGAAGTAATCTCACTCATGGTCACCCGTGGTGACTCATGGTGACTCGTGGTCAGTCGTGGTCACTCATGGTCACTTGTGGTCATCCATGGTCATCCGTGGTCACTCGTGGTCATTCATGGTCACTCGTGGTCACTGGTAAGTACTTTTAGACCCTATCAAGTTTCTGTCCTTCTGAATTAAATTTCAGACGAAGAACTATCAGCTGCATTTTTGTGATTATAACTCTGCAATTATCAGCAGCCTGCCAAATTAAGTTACCATCAGATTCAATGGTTAGATTGATCTCAAGTTTTGAGTTTGGTAGTAATTCATCTTGAAGTCTCTCGAAAAATGAATATCTGGTGAGTGGTATTTCAGTATTCACAGTTGCAGATATGCCTAACAGTGCTTTACAAGTGGAAAAACCCTTGTTAAAAGTCACTTGATCAGTTCTCTCTTCGGCATGTCTGTGTCAAGAAAAAAGAATTCATTTGTGGCTGTGGATGAAGCGTAACCTTTACTGTATTCAAGAAAGCTTTGAATATTCTCAACATGATTGGCGTCGTCACAATCATAAACTTGATATCCATTCATTTTCACATCAAGCTTTTTGATGAAACTATGACTGCCATTGAGAAAACCGTTACTATCATCTACTGCTAAATTAGCTCCATTTGCTAACTTATTTACTTTGAAATCAACGCTAAATCGAGCATTGTACCAATCAAATGGAGTGACTTCGCCACTATTATCCACAACAAATCTGTGTCAGTCTTTTTTCTGATGAGCATTGTTGGTGACATTTGTTACCAATGCTGTTTCCAGATCGAATACAACATCTTCATATCTTTCTATGTATTTTGGATTACGATAATTACTCATATTATAATATTAGATTACATATATTATACATAATTAATGACGAAATATTATCCTCATGGTGTAAATCTTTCAGAAGGTCAGAAAGAAAAACTGGCCGAAGCTTATCAAAATAATTCAGCCATAACTTTACGACTCACTTTCAATGAGTTGAATGGTTCTGATAAATTAATGTTAACACAGAGAGAAATCAATAAATTGAAAAAAGCAATGGCAACATGAAAGGGTTCAGACATCAAGATTTCAAAAGCACAAATAAGAAAAGCTGTTCAACATGGAAGGGAGCCTTTGGTCAGCTCTTTTCTCACTTGCACCCACCATTGCAAAAACCGTTGGTTTAAGCGCATTAGCAGGACGAGCCTCTGAAGGCGCTTCTCAAGTGGTCAAAAAGATCGCTGGAAGAAAAAAGACAGGTGGTTTCTGGGTACCACAAAATAAAATTGACCAATTAATCACATACAAACATCTTTTGACAGCAAAAGAAAAACAGCAAATTGTGAATGCTCTTCAATCAGGTTCAGTCCCACTAAAACACAATCAGGAGGTTTTTTGGGACGCTTTTAGCCGGTATTGCTGAAAGCACTGACAGGAAAAGGACTTCAAGCTGACAAAAACAATCCAAGAAGATCATTAAACGTATATGTACCTAACACACTTGTATAAAATGGAGGAAAACATCACTATTTAATGGGTTCACCACCATTTCTGGGCACATGGGAAGACCCCATTGGAAGGGGATTAAAAAAAAGACCCTACAAGAGAAAGGGAGAGGGGTTGCTATTGGGAGAAAACAGCCCATTCAACTCAATTCCCATACTTAAACAAATTCTGTAAAATTCGTGAACAAGCCATTGTCAAATTTTGATTTTTTGAACTTTGTCAAACATCTTGGAATAAAGTATTTCAGAGGTATTTTCAGCAGTGATAATTTGCCAAATATAATATCAAAAAAATGTCGGATAATTAATCTTGACAGTAAAATCGGTCCTGGTACTCATCGGGTCTGTTACAAAAGTATTGATGATTGTTGTGAATATTTCGACAGTTTTGGACTGAAGATGCCAAAAGATATTCAGAAATACATGGCAACAAGTAATAAACAAATTGTATACTCTGGTGATGAGATTCAAGAGCACGACAGTGTTTTATGTGGTTATTAGGACTTGTACTATCTATTGGAGAGACAAAGAGGAAGTTCTGTTTTGCAAAACATACACAATTTTAAATTTGACATCTCAGACCAAAGTGTTAATCAAAGATTCATCATAAATTATATCAGAAATATCTAATTTATTTATATGGAGTCTTATTGCGTGCGACAAAAAAAGGTCACCGAATGTGTTCCAGGAAGTGAACGATATACAGAAGCCAAAAATGGCAGAATGATGTTAAAATGCACTTGTGCTGAATGTGGAATAACTAAAACCAAATTCGTTAAAAGCAATCAAACTGGAGGAGCTCGAGCAAGATATAAAGGTTCCTCAGCTGTTGATAAAGCTGCTTACGTTATGCCTAGTTTCGTTACACCAGCTCCAAGTTTTGCTGGTCTTGCAAAAATTTTAGCAGGTCAAGCTGAACACGACATTGATCATTACAGAGGTGGTAATTTCAACTAAATCGCCCGTAACAAGGGGCAGGCATAT
>DDLT01000073.1 GCA_002340265.1 Lentisphaeria bacterium UBA2565
TCTGTTCCAATTTTCCACACATTGAAACAAAAATTCTCATTCATCCATTCCTAGGTGACTCAACTTTGACCAGCTGTATGTAGATCAAGCATGTTTTCCAAATTGGGTGGAGTTTGTAAATTTCCTAAATAGAAATGCAATAAATTGTTGTTGAAGGACATCCAAAAGAGTTTTCTATACAAAATCCCACAACCCCCTCTACAACCCCCTACAGCAATGTTGACTCAATAATATCATTCCAGCTTAAATCGACTGTTGATTGTGTTGTTGCTGTTGTTGTTTACAGCTTAGGGTAAGTTGAGCTTTTTAATAACAAGAATCCATGACCAGATTCTTTCATTTGATTTACCACTAGTTTCCGCTGCTTAGAATGATTGCAGACTCTAGAAAACCGCGAGGTTTTGGTCATTGCTAGGTAAGGAACGCAGGAGGTGATTACGTCGGATACATCAAAACAACCCACAAGATATACTTATATATGTATATAAATACGTGAAGACCTTTATCCTCGAGTCGCAGAGTGCTCTACAAGTAAACTATGTACTGTAAACTCTGGCCAGGATTTCACTATTTTAGATCTTTTTGTAATTTGAATATTGGCATTGACCGCGATAATTAATCATACTCCCAAAATAGAACATGTGGGAACTTTGAGGATCTCATATTAAGAAATCACATTGAAAATAATACTTACCAGGAACACTAGGGTTGTGCGCAGAGTTTATGCACTCAACTAATTCAGCCAACCATTTCAAGTACCCATCGCATTCTTTTAAAAGTTGAGGCTTCACAATTGGAGCTTGCTTATTTCCGCTAGCAAAAGTAATACTCTGAGGTACATCATTACCAGGGTGCTTTTGGGTGTAATGTTTTTCCAGGGCCTTCCTGGTTTTAAACTGCCTTTCGCATAGAGGACAAAGCGTAACGTAGATTTCAGCCATAGTACAATCCCTTACTTACGCGGTGGCAATTCAAGTCCTTGAAACCGCACCAAGATCTCACTTTAAGCAAATATGCCAAACCGGAAATCTACAATCAAAGCCGAAACACAGACATATTCGAACTGTAGGTTATGAGTACCTGCGCATCATTTGAAGGCTATGATCCAGATAAAGATACTGATTCTCCTTAACCACAATTTACAAGCCACCGGACAAACCGGAAACTCAGTGCTATTGATAGTGTTAGGAGAATTTTTTAATTCAGTAAAGGAGTAGTCAGATCATAATGGTAATTCTCAGATCATCTCTCTAATATGATCTACAACTTATTCCCATCAATGTGTCATTTTGGCTTGTTCATTTACTGTGGCACGTGCCGGGAGCATACCCAGAAATTCGCTGAATCATGAATGAAAAAGAGAGGCGTATTCATAAAGAGAGGAGAAAGAGGCAAAAGCGGAGGCGAAAAGAACGGAAAAGAGAAGAAGCAAGGCAAGCAAATATCGCAGATCGCCGTAAGCGCATAGAAAAAGAGGCAGCACGGATTGTAAAGGAGCAAGTCCGGGAAGTACATGCGTCAAGAAAACGGGCCGGCGCGGACCAAGACGAAGGCGCACCAAAAAAGGCTCCTTGTTCAGGTTTGAGTTCAGTGAAGGAAATTAATCCATTTCACGTAATTGTAGCAGGAAAACATTTAGGATCAGGTACTTATGGTTCCTGCTACCTAGGGTCCTACAGAGGACTGGATGTTGTAGTCAAACAACTAAAAGTTAAAAAATACAGCGGAGAAACGCAAGAAGTTGCAGAGACGAGAGTCCGCAATGAATTGATCTACGAGGCTCGGATTATTAACAAGCTGGGTGACCATCCCGGTCTTCCACTACTTTTCGGAGTATGCAGTAAGCGCGCACCATTTCGCCTTGTCATACAATTTCATGGCGTGAAAGACCGTAGCTCAGCGCTCACGATTTCCAGCGCGCTGACCAAAATGGCGATATCAGCTGTAACAGTGTGGCTGGATGTTATACGAAAAGTGGCAGAAGCTCTTCTTCACGTCCACAACGCCGGATTCGTCCACAATGACATAAAGGGAAACAATGTTGTTCTGGACAACCGGAATGAAAGAAAGTACAATCCCATTTTAATTGACTTCGGTAAAAGCTTGCCAGTGACTGGTCTCAAAGGACCCAAGGTTCTCTCGGCAGAACAGCAGACAAGATACAAGAAAGAGTATCCGCACATTGCCCCGGAAATAGTCGCAGGAAAGCGAGGGCAAAGTATTGCCAGTGACATTTTCAGCTTCGCCCATATGACAGAAGTTATTTTCACGAAGGCCAAGCTGGGTACCCTGCCCGATGTACTTCAGAGAGCTTTGGACTCTGATCCAGACAGAAGGCCAGCTTTAAAGGAAATCCTTGCGCTTCTTTGAACTATATCTCTTGTTTTAATTCTAACCTGTTTCTTGCTCTGAGATTTAGTGAGAATGCCAAAACGTAGAAAGTGCGATTGCGTAAAAAAATTCAGACTCGGGGTTGGGAACAGGAGACCTAACGCGTTTTATTTTTTCGCGCATTCACTTTTGTTATTTTCTCATTCCTTCTCTCTGAGAGCACAGAACTGGCCATTCAATTCGAATAATTAAACGAAGACAGACTTTGGCCTGGTTTATGGAGAGTGTTAGTGTTAGTGTTATATTCGTTTTAGCCTCAAACAGTTTATCATTCTTAGATTACCGTTTTAACAATCGATTGTTTGGTCTTAGTTTGTAGCAATCCGACAGGGATGCAGGGGAGCAAAGTACTGATTTGAAACTGACTAGGTGCACAAGGATCGTTTGTATTCTCAGTTTTCCCTGGCCTTTGGCCAGGTTGATAAATGAACAACTCCTTGACCAAAATGACATGATAAATTTATATTAGGCCGGTTTGAGTGGTCGTGGTAAATTGATTAAATCAGACAAGAAATCTTTTGATGCGAAGAACTATTGAGTTAGTCTGTGACTGGTACGTACTGATATTTTACATGTAAGTAGAGTGTTTCTTTGGACGCTACTTTCAGTAAATGGAAAATATATAAAGATTTGTTCGCTGTAGCGAAATTTGTAACGAGCGGCACTGGTTGAATACAGAAAGATCTGTCAGTTCCAGTTCCGGTGTTAGATACCAGAGATAATATCAAAGGTACCACGCATAATTCATATCATGCCTTAGATTTTCGGTTATAACCAAGTAACAACTGGATACGAAAACCTCGGTGTTGATTAGTTGATTACGAAAAACAATTTGGCTTGTATTTTCCCTGATTTGTAGTGAGACTGAACCGTAGCAGCGTTTTTCCCATTTCGTTGGGCATTAATTAAACGGAGACATTTTCGTGTGAATATTTTTACAGTTAAAAAACAACACGGTTTGAACGCGACAAAGCCGACTGTTTTTCTGTTTCGACAGTGAAAAACGCCATCGCGAGTACCATCAATTTATAGGTTTGAGTGCAGTGGATTAGCGCCGGCTGCGCTAATGTTTCCAGAAAGAAAAGGTTTTTAATTACCTTGATTTTGTTTTCAGAATGATTCCGTTGACAGATAGATGCCGTCTTAGTTTGATTTTTTAACACGTTTCTTGTCAAGAAGCATCAAATAAATTCTACCCTGCGGTTAAGTTGGCTTGGATTAAAACTAGACCCCCTCCTGACTTTTCGCTATTCACTAGCGCAAAGTCAGTAGGGGGCAGCTATTTCAGAACTCACGAGTCTCTTCGTGTTCTTTTT
>DDLT01000186.1 GCA_002340265.1 Lentisphaeria bacterium UBA2565
GACCTAAGTTGACGCTTACGTTGAACTTTATTCAAGATTAAGTGCAACGACTGTACAAACCATACTTTGTTAGTTTTTTGTAACGTTCACTCAGTTGCGTTGCGAATAAAGTAGAAAGAGATATTTGTAAAGCGAATTACTAATGTTACGAACTTTTAACTCTTTGGAATTGTAAATAACAATTTTCTAACAAGTGATCCTAAAATGAATTTAAACCAGCTCAAAGCATTCTATCTTACCGTCAAAACCGGAAGCATAACTAAAGCCGCCGAAGCCCTTTCGGTGACTCCGCCGGCAATCAGTAAATCACTTAACAAGTTGCAGGATTTCTACAATATAAACTTGATTATGCCGTGTGGAAAAGGAATGACCACAACTGTTTTTGGTGATGAGATTTTTGAGATGGCGGAAAATATTTTTGATCTGGAAAGAATGCTGGAGTCACGACTTGGAGCACAGCAGAAAAGTGTAAATTCTAAAATCAATATTGCGGCAAGCCAAAGTTTCGCAGCTTACTACCTTCCGCCAATTTTGGACTACTTCGCACAAATCTACCATAAATGTGATGTTCAGGTTGAGATGAAACCGACTAAAGAGGTCTACAGCGATGTCCACCACGGTATCGCCGATATAGGAATTGCATCTTATCAATTGGAAAACTGTCATGTAGAAAATGAAAAGGGAGTAAACGAACGTCTTGTCGTTATTTGTTCGCCGACTCATCCGTGGGCGGATCGCCAAAAGATTAAACCGGAAATGCTGAAAGACCAGGTGTTGATTAATCACGAGAATGGGTCTTTTCCCTGCAAAAAACTGCTTCAGCTGATGGAGATGATGAAAATTGACACTAATCAGATTAAGTATGTTATGACAAGTAACGAAGCAATTAAACAGATGGTGATGCGTGGCATCGGAATTGCGTTGATTTCCGAGAAAGCAATCGAAGCAGAAGTTGCTTCAGGGAAACTGATAAGTCTAGAATTGGAAGGTATAAATATATCAAGGAGTTTCTACATCTGTCGCCACAAAAGCAAATACATCACAGAACCAATGAAGATCCTTCTCAAGCTCCTCTCAAAAAGTCTCTAGTTAAGACAACTTCATCAAAATCATTCCAAGAGTGATTAGTACAATCGCTATAACTTTCGACTTTGAGAACTTCTCCTTTAGCAGAACAAAGCCGAGAATTGATGCAATAACCACCGAGAATTCACGCATTGCAATGATATAACTGGCTGCCCCAAGCGTAAAACAGAACAGAATTATAAGATAAGCCCCTGGGTCAGCAACTCCGATAAGTACTATTTCCTTTATATGTCGTCGCATCGTTTTTCTAAAGAAACCTTTATACTTTTTATACATCCAAAACGTTTGTCCGGGGCCATAGAATAGGTTCATACCCCAAAGATAAGTGATCGGATTCATCAAGTTTGCCCCTTCTCTGTCGCTCAGAGAATATCCGATAATTACAAATCCTATGATTACTGGAATCTTTAAGTCGGCTCCATTGCTATTCAAAAGCGAAGGAACTCCAATGGTCACAATTCCTGATAAGATTACTGAAATGCCGACAATCCCAACGACAGAGAGCTGTTCTGATCCACAAAAAGTTAGAATAAGCGGTAGAAAAGCCACAGCCATTCCACGAGCTATCGGATAAACAACAGAAATACTGCCTTTGTTGTAAGCAACTCCCAAAAGTCGATAATATGCAATATGAAGTAATCCAGTTGCCGTAATCACAAACCAGCCTTTATAAGAGAGAGGCACATCACCGAATGGTGCTTCAACAAACAACATGGCAAATGTCAAAATCAATGCCGAAAAACAGTTAGCCAACCAGATCACCAGACCATTTCCGGAAACTCTTCTGGCGATAAAGTTCCAGCCGGCATGCATAAATGCCGAAACCATTACTAAAATAAAAACTGTAATATTCATATATACTCCTTTAAGTTCAGCCGTTTAAAAGAGAAAGATGAAAGGAAAATGATATATAAGATTTGTCAGAGTTACGTTAAAAAAAATGCAAAATGTTTATTTTTTTATAAAAAATCAATAATTGATGTAATAAGCAATGTGCGGTGGCGTAATATTTTCATAACGGTTGAAAAACCGACTTCATTGAAAATTAAAAATCTCCTGTAGTAAGTCCTGATTGAAGGCTCCCCTTACCTTCAATCAAACTGTTGTACAACAACAGAAAGTCGATGCATTTTTAATGTTTACCCCATAGACTTAAAATTCGTTATCCCCTTGGCGAATCGCATCGATTTAGGCTTCGGGTTCCCCCTAACCCGAAGCCTTCAATTTTTTTATAAAAAATGTAAAACTGTTGTAAGAAGCAAAAATTGAAGGACGTAATATAGGCGAATTTGATATACTCTTTTTCATTTTTCCTGTAGTTAGACTGAAAGATTGCCCCTTGATTTCAGTCAGATCCGAACTCTCCCCTTGGAGTTTGGTTCACTTTAAAGGTTAATGCAAGAATGTTTTGTTACTTGTTTATACCCGCTGCGAGGTCCCCCCATTACCTCACAGCAACTTATAGTCGTTCCCCTTGTCGACTATTGCATTGACCTCTAAGGCTCCGGTTCCCCTTGACCGGAGCCTTTTTTATTGGCTATGTTCCAGTTAAAGG
>DDLT01000010.1 GCA_002340265.1 Lentisphaeria bacterium UBA2565
AACTACCGCTGAAGCAGTACACGAGATTCTCCATGGCCAGGAAACATTCTTTCAAACTTTGCTGTGACGCCATTTGTGATTGATGACATAAAATGTTCATGTTCAGAAGCTTTTATCCAGTCTCTAAAATTTCAAGACCCCGAAGAACAAATTACGATATGCAGCCTTTCTGGCCCGGAAGCATGGGAGCGAGGCTCTAAGGAGACAGACCGGTTTTTTCAACTGGTTGTGTATGGTGGCTTGGAGAACCTTTGAAACTTCATTCAATGGAGCATTTTAAATTAGTAGAACGTGGGCTAGGTGATAAATTTACTAAGTCAAATGAAGCTCGCAGTGCTTTAATTGGAAGCGGAGCTGCAAAGCTAACTCATGAATTTGGTAAACCTAAAGGAAGCAAGTAGTCTTTACCAGTTGAAGTTTTTGCCATATTGTCTCTAAGATTAGAGACGAACTACAATCATAATAAACTATAAATGTATACCAATGTGCTGGTGTGAAAAAGACAAAACTTTAACGAACTGCCAGAGTTGAACTCGGCTCTATGGAAGAAAGTATAACTTTAAGCTAATTCGTTAAAAATAGTATGGGGAATCTATCATGGACAAAAGGTATGAGGAGTATTTTCAAGCCTATGCAAATACATTGTCGGAATCTCAACTCACTGAGATTATAGGCGTGGAAACGACTTATTTTTGTAACGATGAATACAATACAAACGAGTGTGCTCGATTAGTCTCTATTGGTAAAAAGCGTGCAACATGCAGTGTCAAAGAAACGTATAGGATTGAAGATGAGGATATTCCAAAAGTAGGAACTTACCAAATAGTTATAGACTGGGAAAAGAATCCAGTTTGTATCGTGAAAATCACTAATGTTGATTTTTGCCAGTTTGGTCAGGTTAGTCCTGAGTTTGCAGAATCTGAGGGTGAAGGGGATGGGACTTATGAGTGGTGGTATAAAGCACATAATGACTTCTTTTCCAAAGATTGTAAGTCGGCATATGGTATTGAGTTTAATGACTCTACAGAACTTGTGCTTGTAACTTTTAAACTAGTATATAAGTAATTTTTAATAAATAACTTAAGATTGACTTACGACGTTTGATGGTTTAGATCATCTCATCATTTTTCAAATTCATCAAAAAAATAATTTTCTAAGACACAGTTAATAAGGGTGTATTAATGAAGACACTTATTCATAAAAGAGTAGAACAAGCTAGAAATGGATTAAATGAAAAAGTTGTATGTCGAGTAAATAGTGGCTGGGTTGTCATTGGAGATGTTCAGTTTTTACACGGATATTGCGTACTACTTGCAGATCCGGTAGTTGAATCAATAAATGACCTCACTCCTGAGAAACAAAAAGAATACCTTTATGAAATGGCAGTGATTGGAGATGCTCTGATAGAAATTACTGGTTGCTATCGTGTGAACTATGGAATATTAGGAAATAGTGAACCTGCTTTACATGCACACATCTTTCCGCGTTATGAAAGTGAAGAGTCTAATTTAAAGAAGTTCCCTGCGTGGTTTTATGATTGGAAAAGTGCCCCGAAATTCAATAAATCAGAAATGCAGCCATTTTCAGATAAGCTGTTGGCCTATTTGAGAACGAGAGGTGTCGTCATTGACGATTTTAATAAATAATCAGGATAGTTTTAAACAGAGCTAAGACTAAATAAGTTATTATGAAAAGGTAAAAATGAATATTCGACCATTCCAAATAAAAGATGAAGCTACTGTCATTCAACTCTGGATTGATTGTGGCTTGGTTGTTCCTCAGAATAACCCCCAAAAAGATATTGAACGTAAACTGAAAGTTAATCCTGAGTTGTTCTTGGTTGGAGAGCAAGACGGAGAAATCGTTGCAACATGTATGGCAGGCTATGAAGGTCATCGTGGATGGATTAACTATTTAGCTGTATCCTCAAAACTACAACGTAAGGGACTTGCAAGTAAAATGATGCACCACGCTGAAAAACTTTTGGCAGAACTCGGTTGCCCAAAAATCAACCTGCAAATAAGGTCATCCAACACGGCTGTAATTGACTTTTACCAAAGTCTTGGGTTCAGCGATGACAATGTCTTGAGCATGGGAAAGCGGTTAGAAAAAGATGAACTATAATAAATAGATGTTCTTATAAAATTATTCAAAATTAATTATTCCATTGGTGTGTTAAAATAATGAACTTATTTTTCTATTCAGATCATATAATCCCTGCAAACAGGAAAATTGATGAGCTACTTTTAGCCCGCTTGGTAAAGCGCAACCCAAGTGTTGTTTGGATACCTGCGGGTAACTCTATTGATAGAGTTGATTCATTTTTTGCCAGCAGGAGAAAGGCATACTCAGAGCTTGGCATAAAGAATGTTACTATGTTGAAGGTGCATGAACCCTTAACTAAAGAGTACGACAACCTTATAATGAACTGTGACATTCTTCATTTATCAGGTGGAAATCCTTACGTGTTTGCAGAGAACCTTAGGAGGCACTCTTTATTTGAGGTGATTCGAAAGAGAGCAAAAGGCGGTGGGTTTATTGTTGGAGATTCAGCTGGTGCTATGATTGTGACTCCAAGTATAAAGATTTGTGACTTCGATAGTTCATCATTACCTCCTATGAAGTTTGATCATGAAACGATTGGTTTAGTGGACTTTGAGATTAATCCTCATTGGGGACAATATGGTGCTAACGAAAAACAGATAGTGGAATATTCGGAAGATAAAAATATAACAGTCTACTGTGTGCCTGATGGTGCCGGAATTGTTGTCACTGGTTCAAAAATTGAATTTATTGGACCAATTATAGAAGTGAAAAATGGGAAAGTGAATAAGCTACTGTAGTTTACGATAGTTAGGTTAACATTTTTTCTTTCCTGCATGAAATTATTAACCTTGGAGATCAGGGAAAATGAACAAATACCTAAGTTCTACAAAATATATTGACTGGAAAACTCCTAAAGTTCTAAATAAAGCGCAAGAGTTGTCCGAAAACTTAGCTACGGATGAGGAAATTGCAAAAGCCTGCTTTCAATATGTAAGGGATGAGATTAAGCACAGCAATGACTTTAAGCTGAATCCGGTCACAGTGAAGGCATCCGACGTTCTACAACATAAAACCGGCTACTGCTACGCTAAAAGTCACCTTCTAGCGGCGTTGTTGAGAGCAAATCAAATTCCGGCGGGCTTATGCTACCAGCGGTTAACCATTGAAAATGATCAACCGCCATTCTGTCTACATGGTCTTAATGCGGTATATCTCAAAGAGTACGGTTGGTACCGTGTTGATGCTAGAGGAAACAAAAATGGTGTTGATGCACAGTTTTGTCCCCCTAATGAGCAGCTGGCTTTTCCAATCATCACCAAAGGTGAATGTGATCTGCAGGGAATCTGGGCGGAACCGTTAGCAGAAGTGATCGAAGTCCTTGAAAAGTACAATAGTTATCTGGAGGTCTTTGAGAATTTACCGGATATTGAAATAATAGAGTTTTAACTAATCATATTCCTCTCAAAAAAATAACCCACCAAGCCCATTTATTTAGAGAGCTTGGGAGATCATTTATTTACGCGTCAACATAGCCAGGTAGTGCCCGTTTGCTTCTTCAAATACAGCTCGAGCTTCCCAGCCATTTTGGTCACATATTTCCTTTAGAGTCTGATAATCGATATGAAGCCAGTTAAACTCCACGCTTTCGCCTTCTCCCTCCATAACAAAACGCTGTTGCCCCTTATAGACACCGGAATCAATATTGTTTTCTCGATAAGCCACATGGATTGGTTCTTCTGTTTGAGAAACATCTATCGAATCACAAAGAATTTTTCCACCTTCTTTGAGAATGGACTTAGCGTGTTCTAGAAAAGACGACAGTCCGTCTAAATCTTTGACAATACCAATACCATTCATAAGCATTAGAATCGTATCAAACTGTTGTTCACTCCAACTTGTAATGTCAGCAGTTACTACATCCTTCAAACCTCTTTCTTCTTGAATTGCTGAACATACATCGGAAATATCAAGCGAGCACACATCGAAACCTCTGCGGCACAGCTCCAAAGAATGCCTCCCGCTCCCGGCTCCGACATCAACGACCTTCCCATGACAATTCTTAAATGCCACTTCTTCCAACTCGTTAAAATTTGAATCTGGATAAAAAACAGATGCGGGAACTGTCTGACAAAACCCGTCGTCCCTTGTGATTTTAAATTCGGCACTGACATTACCATTATGGTATGATTTTAAAGCCAATGAATAGGGATCCATTATTTTACCTCCATCGTTTTATAATTAATTTGGATTTATATCGAGTGTGTAAAAAAAGCAAACAAGCAGAAGAAATAAACAATAACTCTAAAGATATCTCGCCCTGTTTATTATGTTATGGGATTGAGATTTGGGTCTCGAATATCAGAAAGTTCCCTCTCGCTGAATCCTGATTCTTCAAGTATGCCTAAAACGAACTTAGTTTTGCCAGCCACATATGCATCCATATTATTTGGATGTGCAGAGGCTAGTTGTCTTTTTAGTTTCGCATATTCTTCAACTTTCGCAGGGTTGGCTTTTAAGCTATCACGCAATTTGAGATGATTTTTCAAACCTAAAGACTCTTCAATGCAAACATATAAATGATGCTTAATTACCGTATTAAGAGGATTTTTAAAAGCTTCTCTATCTTCTATTCCGAGGTTGCCTAGGTGCTTATATCCAAAGTTTTCTAACGCACATATAACTTTAGATAAATTATCTCTACTGGTAACAATGTCGATATCAATTATAGGCTTTGCAGATAACCCAACGACTGAGGTACTCCCTACATGTTCAATTGAACTTACGAACTCACCGACAACACTGCGTAGTTGTTCTGATAAAATCTGAAACTGTATTGCCCATTCAGGTTGGTAATCAAAAATTTCAATTGTCATATTATTGCTCTCCCTTAAAGCTTATTATATGTCACTTTTCTACGATTCATAAATATCGGAAAACTTGTTTTTAGAATTTTAGTATAAAGCCAACAGTCTAAAAACTAAGCTAAAGCAAAGTTCTAGATCACCATGCGTATGAAAACCTTTGAATGCATACTGCTAGGAAATCACTAAATGTTCCTTGTCATATCATTTGTAAAAGTTTGTTTTGGTCCAACAGGAGATGAGTATGACCAGCTTTCAACGAAGTTACCATTCGTATATGAATCAATTACAGATAACCAGAACTTTTGAGCGGGCTTATTTGCTTCTATTTGTGAAACCTCCCATTGACCTTGGTGTAGATCAAAGACTTTTTTAGCCGCCTTCGATCCAGCGCCTTTTCCTCTATAAGGCCGTGCAATAAAAAATTCTGCGATGGAATACAATTTAACCCCGAGTTTTCTTACCAGAATAAAACCAGCTGGCTTATCACCCACATTTATTAAGTAAGGAAACCGATCGTCCTCTTCCCAATAGAGAGCAAAATATTTGTTCAATGCGTACAATCCATCAGCTTCGGGAGAGCAGTCCTCATATTCGCTCAAATCATGCAGATACAACTGCATAAGGTTGAAGATTACCCCTTTTTGATCAACAGAGGCTCCCACTACTGTTACCATATGTTCCAAATCCTACCCTTTTATGTTTATCTTTATATTCTACGAACCGTATCTTCACAAAATCAGTTTACAGAGTAATCCAATAGCGCCTTTTCTGCACTTTGAATTGAGAGTCATTGATTTCACTTTCAAATACTCCACCACACCGTTCAATAATTTTCATTGATGTCGAATTATCGCAATCACAAGTAATCAGTACCTCTTCCAACCCCAAAGATGAGCAAATTGGTAAAGCTTGCCTCAACATTTCTGTAGCATAACCTTTTCTTCTATAGCCCGAAACCACCCCATAACCTATATGACCTCCCACTTTTTCAAGAGCTTCATTCAGGCAATGCCTGATAGAGACCCGCCCGACAACCTGAGAGTCAACAATCCCCACTAAAAAAGTATTAGGAACAAAACCTTCCGGGATTAAATCGCCTTTGCTCCAAGAATTAAGTTTTTCCACATATTTTGAAAATGGCTCTGATTCATCAAAACCAAAAGCAAAATGAAATGAAGGCTCTTCACTTTTAAACTTCTCAACAGCCTGTCGAAATGAAACTTCATCTTCAATACATAGAGTTCGTAACTTTAATTTTGAAATATTCATATTTTCACCAGCCTTTCATTGTTAAAAATATCAACACAAACCTATGGACAAATTCATGTAAGTAAACCATCTTCCACTGCTTTATTTAATTTCTCCCTCAAAACCTTCCATACCTCAGAGCTACCTTCACCAATTCGACTATTTACGGCAAAGACTTTATCCTTAGATATATTATTCTCTCTCCAGCTGTTACCAGCACCATAAAGGTTATGTAAAACAGGTGGAATCCGATCAATTGCTTTTGCATATTTTGAGTCCGCTGATTTGCCAGTTTCGAACTCACGCCATAATTCAACATACTCATCAGCATCATGTTCAGAAAGGTTCTGGAAAAGCTGTTTAACAGCTTCTTCTTCAGTTGATTTTTGCTCAGGGGTTTCGCTAAAATAAATTATTTTATCCCCAGCCTCAATTTCTCCTAAATCATGTATAAGCAACATCCTTATAACGCGGTCGATATCAACATCTTCATTTGAAAAATCTTTCAGCAAAAGAGCTAACAAGCAGACATGCCAGCTATGTTCTGCCGAATTTTCAAACCTATCCAACCCTACGGGCATGGTCTTTCTATACACATTTTTCAACTGCTCGACTTCAATAATAAATTGAAGAATTTTTTCGATATTTTTCATCAGCTTCCCCATCTTATAGCAAAAACACCTTTTAAAATGTATTGCATATCCAAATTTATATTATTCAGGACAAACTGCCTTTAAGTACAATGTACCGATTCAGTGCGGGATAAAAGAAGAGTTCGCCCTCTCCCAAAATATAAATTTAAACAATAAAGTTAATAAGAAACTCTCCTCATTTGTCGCTAAAAGCATGCTTAATTGAGAAGAATATTTCAAGTATAAAACCTTATAATACTTGAATTATCAAATGATTTAGAGCATCTAAACTTAACAGTTTAATACGAAATATTAAGTACCTCTAAGCTGAGGCATCCAAGCTTTTAAATGCTTAAAACCAGGACTCTGGGTCTAGGTGGTAGTAGTTTTTTAGCTGTTCGTATAGTTCGGGATGTTTTTTGCGAAGTTGTTCCGGTTTCTCGAAAAAGGTTTCTGTGTCGACTGTGAAAAACTCTGCGGGGTTGGTCACAAAAAAAACCGAGCGATTTTGCAACCGCTCGGCCAATCTACTAAGGAGTAAGATTAGGGATCAAGAAGAGGCCAGTCGATATAGTGAAGTCCTTCATTAATTTCAGTAAAGTGTTCCTGAAGTTCATGTAGTTCTTCAAGATATTCTTCATCAGTCAAGTCTTCTTGGCATAAAGCTTCCGCCAACGCAGTGATTACTTCTTCAGTTGTGTATGGGAAGTTTTCAGGAATTGTGCCGCCATTACCTTCTTCGTGGAATGACGCGTTAAGTACAGTTGCTACTGCAGTTCTTAGTAATGTAGATATTGCACCAACCACATCGTCATCACCTTTTAGATCGAGTGCTTGAAGAAGTGTCAATTCGGCAAATGTATCATTACCTTTCAATTTAGGCACATCTTGGTCAAGTGCAGCTATTACACAGTCGTATAGGTCTTCATCGGACAACGCGTCGAACAATCCGCCGACTGTTGCTTCGTGGTCAAATGCAGTTAGTACCCACGCATCGCGAGATACGTTGCCTCTTCTGCCTTTCTTAGCATTATGGCTGTCTTCACCTGCATGGTTTTTCCATAATCCTGGTGTAAATGCCCAATAGTACGCGGTGTAATATGCACTATCTGTATCTTCAGCATCTTCTCCAAGTTCTGCGTCCTCTCCGGTAGCTGTCACAGTATTAACCTGTTCAAGGAACTCGACATCTACAGGACCAACTTCACATGCGTAAGACTCATCTACTGCTAATGGACTAGGAATTATGCAACCACTTAAATCATAATCAGTATCGTCAAGAGCCACACCTGTTAATGGTGTATTTCCGACGTTAGTGACAGTGATTCTATAAGTGACGGTTGATCCCATCATTACAATCAAACCGGGTGCGGTATCAGCATCCATCCATTCCCCATCAGGGTCAAGTCTGACTTCTTTTTCCACGTCAACAGCAGAAACCACTCCAAAATATGTAGCCGAATCTGTTTCTGTTGAATCAGGACCATCATATTCAGGGTCTTCAGGGTTAGGAGGATCTTCTCCTGTTCCGATATTCGCATCATCTGCGGTTACAGTTACGGTATTATCCACCATATCAGCGCCTGCAGCAAATGGACCAATCATACATTCAAATGACTCATTAGGAGCTAATGTGTCCGGAACAACACATCCGCTTAAATCATAATCAGGATCTGAAAGTTCGATATTAGTCAAAGTGACAGTACCAACATTGGCAATTACGAATTTGTAATACACATCAGCACCGGCAATTACATGCGGATAAGGTTCTTCATCAGCATCTACATAATTGGTACCGCCGTCTACGGACACTTTTTTTGCAACGCCAAGAAGAGCCGCACGTGCGGCACATGCTGCACCATCATTAAAACTTGAACCGTCAACACCTTCATCCTGCGTAAACACAAGAACTGGCGTAAGCGTCAACTTTGGAGG
>DDLT01000082.1 GCA_002340265.1 Lentisphaeria bacterium UBA2565
TATTCACCTTGGTGCAACCAGCTGTTATGTTGGAGATAACACAGACCTAATTCAGCTTCGTGACGGTTTGGCAATTATTCGCAAGAAAATGCTAAAAGTTATCGAGCTAATGTCAAAAGTGGCAGATCAGTACAAAGATCTTCCGACTCTTGGTTTTACACACTATCAGCCAGCTCAGCTTACTACTGTTGGTAAACGTATTACACTTTGGCTTCAGGACTTCCTTTTCGACTTTCAACGTCTTGAGCGTGAAATTGAAGATTTACCATTTCGTGGTGTAAAAGGTACTACTGGTACTCAGGCAAGTTTCCTTTCGCTTTTCGAAGGTGATCATGAGAAGGTGAAAAAGCTGAACCAGCGTGTTAGCGAGTTGATGGGATTTGAGAAAGTTGTTTCTGTTTCTGGTCAGACTTATACTCGTAAAATTGACTACCTAGTGCTTTCTACACTTTCTGGAATCGCTCAGTCGGCTTACAAAATGGCTGGCGATATTCGTCTTCTTGCAAACTTGAAAGAGATTGAAGAGCCATTTGGTAAAAAACAGATTGGTTCATCGGCGATGGCTTATAAACGTAACCCAATGCGTTCAGAACGTATCTGTTCTCTAGCACGTTTTGTGATGTCACTTGTGGATAATGCAGCGCACACTCACGCAAATCAGTGGTTTGAGCGTACGCTTGATGATTCGGCAAACCGTCGTATCTCCCTTCCAGAGGCGTTCCTTGGCGTAGACGTAATTCTTTCCATTGTAAACAATGTGATGGATGGTCTTCAGGTTTGGCCGCTTGTAATCCGCAAACGTGTGGATTCAGAACTTCCGTTCATGGCGACAGAAAACATTATCATGGCTTGTGTGAAAGCAGGTGGTGACCGTCAGGAACTTCACGAAGCAATTCGTGAACACAGTATGGAGGCAGGACGTCAGGTTAAAGAGTTCGGTAAGGACAATGATCTGATGGAACGTTTGGCAAATGATCCGATTTTCGCTCCGGTAAAAGATCAGCTGGGTGAACTTCTTGAACCGTCTCTATATATCGGACGTTGTCCAGAGCAGGTTGATGAGTTCCTTGCGGAAGACGTTCAACCTCTTTTAGAGAAATATAAAGATGAACTTAATGCTGAATTCGACAGCATTAACGTTTAATACCAGTAAAGGTATTTTATAACTTTTATTCCGGCTTTCATCGAAAGCCGGAATATTTATCCTTGGGGGATTAAAAAATGAACAGAATATTCAAAACATTTTCTTTTTTCTTTTTAGCGACTCTTGCGACTTCTTCTTTCGCTGATGATGAAAAAAAACTGACACCGACTGCAAATGACCGACGTATAGCTCGCGCGGTTGCACAACACATTCCTCGTGCCCACTATACGCGCACTCCGATTAACGACGACTTTTCCGAAAAACTCTTTGATGAGTATTTTGACACTTTAGACCCTAATAAATATTTCTTTTATCAGTCTGATTTAGAGAAATTCGATGATTTACGCACAAAGCTTGATGATCAGGTGAGAGAAGGGGATGTGACATTCGCTTATGATGTGTATACATTGTTTCTTGAACGTATGAATGAGCGTGTGGAATGGATGAAGAAACGTTTGGAAAAGCCATTCGACTATACAAAAGATGAATACATTGTGCTTGATCGTGAAGATGAAGAACGTGCCGAAGGTGCAGAAGAGTATAATGAGCTTTGGCGCAAACGTATTAAAAACAGTTTATTGCTTTATCAGATGATTAATGAGGCGACCAAAGAGAAAAAAGATGATAAAGATTTAACAGAAGATGAGAAGAAAGAACTTCGAGATGAAGAGCTTTTTCCTCACAAAAGCCCGAGAGAACGACTTTTGAAGTCATTCGATTTGATGCAGAAGCGTTATAATGAGTTTGATAATAGTGATGTGTTGGAAATGTATCTCTCTACTTTGACACATATTTATGACCCACACTCTTCCTATATGGCTCCGAAAACTATGGAAGACTTTGAAATTCAGATGAAGCTTTCTCTTCAGGGGATTGGCGCGACGTTGCAAAGTGATTCGGGTTTTACTAAAATTACTAAACTTGTGCCGGGTGGTCCTGCTGAAAAAGGCGGTGAACTGAAACGCGGTGATAGAATTATTGCCGTAGCACAGGAAAAAGGTGAAACGGTTGATATTATTGATATGCCGCTTGATAAAGTGGTAAAACTGATTCGTGGGGAGAAAGGGACAAAAGTTATTTTGACTGTTCTTGACGGCGAAAAAGGTTTAAATAGTAAGCCAAAAGTGGTGGAAGTGGTACGTGATAAGATTCAGCTGAAGGAGTCTGAGGCGAAAGGAGAAGTTAAGGAGATTCATTACTCTTCTTTAAATGCAGATGTACGTAAGATCTTTGAAAAAGGTGCAAAGGTAAATCCATCGCTAGGAGATGGATCGAAGGAGGCTGAGAAAACTGAAGCCCAGAGCCAAACGCCTGAATTAGACAAAAAACTTAAAATCGGTGTCATCACGATTCCGTCATTTTATGCGGACTTTGAGGCCGTGAGTTCAAGAAATCCCGATGCAAAAACATTGACGACTGATGTGATGAACATTCTTGCCGATATGAAAGATGATGGCGTTGACGGTCTTGTTCTTGATCTACGCGGCAATGGCGGTGGAAGTCTGAATGAGGCAATTCGTCTGACTGGACTTTTTATCCCTGAAGGACCTGTGGTACAAATTGGTTACGGACCTGGGACTGATCCAAAAGTTGATCGAGACGAGGATGGAATTACTTTCTACCGTGGCCCACTTGTGGTTATGGTTAATAAAATGTCTGCATCTGCTTCAGAAATCTTTGCCGGCGCGATTCAAGACTACAATCGTGGCGTAATCGTTGGTGACAAAAAAACCCACGGTAAAGGAACTGTTCAGACCATTTTCGATATGGATCGTCTTTTCCGCCTGCCGAGTCTTTTTAAACTGCCTTCGGCAGGAACGCTTAAGTTTACTGTTCAGAAGTTTTACCGTATTACAGGTGCTTCCACACAGAAAAAGGGCGTAGAAGCCGATATTATATTCCCATCGTTCACAGATCACATGGAAATGGGCGAAGAACTCCTTCCACATGTACTTGAGTGGGACGAAGTATCGAAAGCAAAATTTGTCCCTTATGATCGTGATTTGTTAAATATTCCGACTTTGACTGAAAAGTCATTGGCTCGTCGTAAAAAGAACGAGAAGTTTAAAGTTCTTAATGAAGAGATTGCGGAATACGCGGAAAAGCTGAATGACAAAAAAGTGACGTTGAATAAACAGAAGCGCAATGAAGAGCGCAAACAAGATGATGAAGTCTTCGAACGCCGTCGATCACTGCTGATGCCTGAAACCGAACTTTCGAACAATGGAGATGAAGAGAAGAAAGAGGATGATCTTTATCTGGAAGAAACACTGATGATTATGACAGATATGATTTTTACTGAAAAGTCAAAACCATCTTTAACAGCTCAGAGTGGAACCGCCAAGTAACGCTAATAGACACTAATACAATGGTTGAACAGTGGTAGAACGATAGCAGAACAGTTGTTCTGTTACCGCTCACCGCAAACCGCCCACTGCAAACTAAATAACCACGGGGACACGGGGCTCA
>DDLT01000095.1 GCA_002340265.1 Lentisphaeria bacterium UBA2565
AGAACCTGATCGCCTTTAGCCTCTTTAAGTAGTTCAATCACATCTTCGATTGATTCCACTTTTGTACGGTTAATTTTTAGAATTTTAGCACCTTTGCGAAGTCCGCCACGATATGCCGCAGAACCCGGCATCACTTCTTCGATCACGATTTCTCCGTCATCTTCGCCAAGCGTCAGACCAAGGTCGGCAAGAATGTCGCTTGAACCCAATCCAGCCGGATCGGTATCGGAACCTTCGCGAGCACGCGCTTTAATCTTAAAGGTCTTTTCTTTTCCGTCACGGTTTACCAGAACTTTAATCTTGTCGCCCGGATCGTAGTCTAGAACCGCAAACTGAACATCGTGAATTCCGTCGACCTCTTTGTCGCCGACTTTTAGAATAATATCGCCGGGTTCAAGTCCCGCTTTATCGGCTGGATCTCCAGAAATCACTTCGGAAATAAATACGCCTTTTTCAACTTTCAGCGCTTTCTTTAAATCCGGCGTCAACTGCTGCATTGAGATACCAAGCCATGGACGAATGACCTTACCGTTTTCAATCAGCGAGTTGCTGACCTTTTTAACCAAATTACTGGAAATTGCAAAGCCGAGTCCGATGTTTCCTTTGCCCATTCCGCCGGTGTAGATGAAGTTGTTGATACCAAGCACTTCGCCGTGAATGTTCAGAAGCGGACCGCCACTGTTTCCCGGGTTGATTGACGCATCGGTTTGAATATAGTCTTCAACCGCGTTCATATTTACATCATAACGACCTTTCTGACTGACCACACCTACTGTTACGGAGTAATCCAGATTGAACGGCGCACCAACTGCAATCGCCCATTCGCCAACTCGAACCTTCGAAGAGTCCGCAAAAGAGGCCGATTTAAAACTCTCTTCCTCGTCACTGATCTTCAAAACCGCCAAGTCGGTATCTTCATCGATTCCGACGACTTTCACCGAATCTTTATCTTTAAAATTGTTATAAACTTTGCCATCATTCAGCGTCACTTCCAGATAATCCGCATCTTTGATCACATGATGATTTGTTACCAGATAACCATCTTTCTGAATAATAACTCCAGAACCACGTCCGACTACAATCGGATTTTTGCTGCTGCGCGGATTCGGATCAACCGGGTCACTCGGAATACCGAAGAACTCTCGGAACTCAGGAGGAAGTCCGCCGAAACCTCTTTGACGGCGCTGCATCTGCGGTTTCTGCAAATTTGTAATTACCACAACAGATGGAATCACCTCTTCTGCAACATCAGAAAATGCGTTACTAAGGTCTACCAACTCTTTAGGTGCGGCGTAGCTTCGGGGAATTGCTACTGCCGAAAGTGCGACAGCGACAGCAGCTGTCATCATCATACGTTTAATCATCTTTTTATCTCCATTTTTCTTGTGACTGACTTATCATAGAAACCCTGCTTTACACAAACATTTCAACAGAATTACAAATTTATTACATATCTCGCACGTGACAATTTTTGTCTTTGTACTGATCTTTTAATAGGAAACTTTTCTTAGATAATTCAAATATGACTGTAGTAACACGGCTGTCAAATGGAATGCAGTATAGATCATCTTTTTAACCGCAAAGTTCACAAAGAACTCACAGAGTTTCACTGAGAAAAACTCTGTTGCCCTCTGTGGTAAAGTATTGTCGCTTATTTACTTGCCTAGTAAATAACTCCACCAACAGTTTTTCAAAAATGATTATTTGTTATGATTTTTCTTGAAAGATTTTTATCATGTTTTATTAAAACAGATGAACTTAAACTATCACATTTGAAGAGAGTATGAATGATGGAAAATTTTGAGATACGTTTTTTGGCACAAGATGAGATGGATGGAATGGTTCCCTTTGTGGAGTTATTGAACCAGGGAATGGAAACGTCTTTGATAAAATCACGACTTGAAGAGATGAAACAGCTATCCTTTTATAAATGTCTTGGCGCGTTTGATGGTGAGCGGTTAGTTGCAATCTGTGGCGTCTGGGAGATGACAAAATTCTACAGCGGCAAACAGATTGAAATCGACAACTTTATGATTTATCCGGAATACCGTTCGCAAGGATTGGGAAAGAAAATCATGAACTATCTCTATGATTACGCAAAGCAACGCGACTGCCTGTCTGTAGAGTTGAACGCGTACGTTGGCGCACCCAAAGCCCATAAGTTCTACTTTCGCGAAGGTTTCCATATCAAAGGTTTTCACATGGAAATCGGTCTATAAAGTTGCAGGTTGCAAGTTAACAGGTTGAAAGTTGGCAAGTTACAAGTAACAGGTTTGTAGGGGCTCCTCTTTTTTATTAAAAACGAATAGTATAAAGCGCTCCACCTAGCATAGGGGTTGAAGTGACGTTATAAAAAAATCTTTCCAGTATCGAACGGGAAAGATTTTTTTTGTTTATGCATAATTGAATTGCATGCAGTTCTTATAATTGAGGCGGATTTATCACAACCCAAATTGTTGCAATGCCAACTGTGAATGTATTAATTCCCCATGTCAGAAAATAGTTCTTCTTGGTAATTTTTTGCTTCCATAAAAGTCTGATTGTGAGCAACTCAAGAAATGAGTTTATAGCGCCACCAATCACTGGAACAAAGAACCATGCCACTGGATTAAACGTCCCTCAATTGAACAGCCAATTTACAACTGCTCCCAATGAGACCTCATAAGCGATTCCTGATAGAGGTCTGACAAACAGCCCAATAACTCCCGAAGCAGTATTTGCAACTAAAGTATAAATAATCGCATTCTTTCTTTTTAGTTCAAACAGCCATTTAAAAAACAGAAACTCAATGACTAAACTGAGGATGATTATCGGGAATGAATATAGTTTAGTTTCTGTGTAGAGTGCAGGCCAAACCACATTTGCTTTGGCCACCATGGGGAAACTTAGGGCTAATATTGAAATTGTGATTTTGGCTTTATTCATTTGTCTCCTTGCTGACGGTTGAGTTGATACAGATTGTTCCGATACAGATTGTTCCGATTTTTATATTCTTCTACTCTTTTTTGTTTCTCTTCTTTAGACTTTTGGAGCTTTTTGATTAATTCGGTAGGAACCTCCTCAAACTCAGTCCAGTAGATTGTGTAATGTAAACCGTCAGATAGTCCTAGAAAATCCAAAACGAGATGTGGCGAAGATTGTTCATAATAAACTCGTTTACCGACAGCGCCAATAAAGTTGTTCCTGTGTATGCTTGTGTCAAAATTAGTAGCGATTTGTGCAAACTCTTCAGGAGAAATATATTCAGTTGTTGTCGTTGAACACGAAGATAGAAGCAAGCTAACGCCGAGCCCCAGTAGCAATATTATTGATGATTTAATTTTCATACTTCTCCTTTTGGATTAACGGTTGAGTTGTGCGATGAGTTCACACCAATGAGTTGAGATATATTTATGATATTGCTTCTAGCACTAGCTCAGGTGTTCCTCCTGTTAGAAATTGAGGGAAACTAACCCAATCATAATGTACGTGATATGGAATGCTCTCAACCTCAACAGGAAGGTTAACCGATAAACTATTTAGGAATCCCTCACTTCCTTCTAAAATCAGGTTTTGATTATCGACTATAATACTTGATACTTTTCCTTTTCTTAATATTATTTTTGTATGTACCAGTTTATAAGGTTTAGGATCATAATTGCTTTCTAGCTCTATTGTTAAATGAATTTTACTACTTAGAATAAAATCCTGGATAGTACTGTGGAATGTTGAAAATTGCTCCCTACTTGCCTCAAGAGAAATCTCCATTTCTGATGATCTGACTTTCATATGTTTTTCTTCAATCGTTAGATATTTTGTTAATTTACATAAACTAATAGAGCTTGAGAATTATCACTTGTCGTTTTGATAAAATTTTTCAAATCATTGTAATAATTGATAACATATTTGTCCATACACTCTTCAACTTCTTCATCCCAAATATCTGGGTAAATTCCATTTTCATTAAAAACATCTGGAGAAAACTTTTTCTTTAAACATTCACCTGAAATGTTTTCTAATGCTTTAGCAATTTCTTTTACCTCTTTACTACTAAATGCTCTTGCTGGTCCATAACCAATATCAAAGTCACCAACTTCTACACCACCCATAGTAATAAAATTTAAAGGTTTATCACCTTCATAAGGTGAATCCGTTAGAAGGAAGTGAATTGCCTGCCAGGCTTTATCAATATCTAGTTCTGTTGGATCATTTTCATCAAATTCTTCAGGATAAAGAAAACTCTCAATATCTGAAGGGTTATTTAGCAAATCTTTTAACTGATCATCTGAACAAGATTTAAAATTACCTATCATACTCATAGTGATAACTCCTGATTATTTATTTGATTACCTAACAATTGATTGTTAGACATTTTTCGTGGACTTTATTATACCCGTTTCGGCGTTGATAGACTTTTCCTCGGTTATATGAAGGAGAAGTTCATTTGATAGATTGAAAATAGTGAACTTTTGATTTTATACAACTTGTTCAGGGAAATTAACGGATTTGCTAAGGATATCAGTTTTTAGTGAGGATGCCCGTTTAGGGCAATCTAATCGTAGCCACGTCCTTTAGGGCGTGGTCTCTATAGAGAAAGATTTCCCGTGCTGTAGGCACGGTCGAATAACGAATTAATAACTTGGCGCATACCTTCGGCATGCAGATGATTTCGTTACATTTTCCACGCCCTTGAGGACGTGGCTATTATTGGGAAATGCCTCCGGCAGTACAGACAGTGGACAAGCCTCATGTTTTTACAAAAAGGCTATGCTCCAGTTAAGGGTTGTTGTTAACATTTTTTCTGTAAGCCAAGTGCATCCAGTGCTACGAACCAATG
>DDLT01000205.1 GCA_002340265.1 Lentisphaeria bacterium UBA2565
ATTGTGGCAGGTCAGGAAGTTGGTCGTCAACTTGGTAAGCGTGCGATTTTCGCAGAGAAAGATGCAGATGATAACCTGATTCTACGTCGCGGCTTCAAAATTGCTAAAGGCGAGAAAGTTCTTATTATCGAAGATGTAATCACTCGTGGTGGTCGCGTTCAGCAGACTATCGATCTTGTTCGTGAACACGGTGGTGACGTTGTAGGTGTTGGTGTGATTGTTGATCGAAGTGGCGGACTTGCTACTTTCGATGTTCCAGTTCTTGAGTCTCTTGTTCAACTTCAGATTGAGACATTTGATCCTGCGAACTGCCCGATGTGTGCAGAAGGTTCTGTGGCTTACAAGCACGGTTCATAAGAATTTGTTTTATGGGCAACGGAGTGCTAATCCGTTGCTTTCTTTTTTATATCTTTATTTAAATCGAGAATATTTATGATTTCAAAACTATTTAAGTCAGTTTTCAAATCTCATAATGATCGTCGAGTCGCTCACTACTTCAAGCTGGTGACAAAGATCAATGAGTTTGAATCCCAATTTCAGAAGCTTTCCGAAGCTGAACTGATTGGAAAAACTGCCGAGTTTAAGAAGCGTATTGCCGATGGCGAAAGTCTTGATGATTTGATGCTGGAAGCGTATGCTGTAGTGAAAAATGCCTGCCGTCGTCTTTGCGGAACTAAACACGAAGTGATGGGCAGTGAGATTACCTGGGATATGGTTCCTTACGATGTACAGCTTGTGGGTGGTATGGTGATTCACGACTGTGGTATCTCTGAGATGGCAACAGGTGAGGGTAAAACCCTTGTGGCGACACTTCCACTTTACCTAAATGCACTTAGCGGGAAAAACTGTCAGCTTATTACGGTTAATGACTACCTAGCGCAGCGTGACTCGCAGTGGATGGGAATTGTGTTTAAGTATCTTGGACTGACTGTTGGTTGCGTTCAGGGCGGACAATATCCAGCTCTAAAACGTGCGCAGTATCAGTGTGACATCACTTACGGAACAAACAGTGAGTTTGGTTTTGATTACCTTCGTGATATGGGTGCTTCTGACAAATCTGATAAAGTGCAGCGTAATCACTACTTCGCAATTATCGATGAGATTGACTCTATTCTGATTGACGAAGCGCGTACGCCTTTGATTATTTCCGGTCCAGTTGCGGTCTCAACTCAGAAGTTTGAACAGTTTAACCCTCCTGTCGAAGCTCTTTTCAAAAAGCAGTATCTTCACTGTACTGAATTGGTGAATTCAGCAAAAGAAGTGCTGACCAACGATGACGCAGATTCTGAAGCTTACGACAAAGCTGTCCTTGATCTTGTTAAAGTGAAGCTGGGTATTCCAAAACACAAACAGCTGATGCGTTTGATGGAGGAACCGAAGTTCCGTAAAGCTCTTGAAAAGAAAGAGGGCGAAGTTCGCAGTTCTTCTAATAAAGGCTGGTTGGAACGTGTTAAAGAGACACTTTACTTTGCAATTGACGAACAGGCGAATGATGTCGGTCTAAGTGAACGTGGACGTAAGTTCCTAAGTCCTGAAGATGAAGCAGCATTTGTGATGCCGGATTTGGCGGATCAATTTGCAGAAGTTGATATTAAAACTGAACTTTCTGATGCAGAGCGTCTGGAAGAGAAACAGCAACTTCAGCGTGAATTTGAAAACCGTAGTGAAATGATTCACAATATCACTCAGCTTCTTAAA
This sequence comes from Lentisphaeria bacterium UBA2565, assembly GCA_002340265.1. GTDB lineage: Bacteria > Verrucomicrobiota > Lentisphaeria > UBA2565 > UBA2565 > UBA2565. The sequence continues at coordinate 1,699 of DDLT01000205.1, forward strand.
GCTTATGCACTTTTTGAAAAAGACGTGCATTATGTTGTTGCTGACAACAAAGTGATGATTGTTGATGAAAACACCGGTCGTATCATGGATGGTCGCCGATTCAGCGATGGTCTTCACCAGGCTCTGGAAGCAAAAGAGCGTGTGAAGATTGAACGTGAAACTCAGACGCTGGCTTCTATCACAATTCAGAACTATTTCCGTATGTATGATAAATTGGCGGGAATGACTGGTACGGCTTCGACTGAAGCAACCGAGTTCAAAGATATTTACAACCTTGAAGTGGTGACAATCCCGACGAATAAACCGTGTATTCGTAAAGATGCTCACGACAAGATTTATAAGACAAAACGTGAAAAGTACAACGCAATCATTACAGAGATCAAAGAGTGTAATGCGAAAGGTCAACCTGTGCTTGTTGGTACGGTTTCGGTTGACGTGTCTGAAGTTATCAGCCGTCTGCTAAAACGCGAAAAGATTGTTCATAGCGTACTTAATGCGAAAAACCACCAGTTTGAGGCGGAAATCGTGGCACGTGCAGGTCTGAAAGGCGCAATTACAATTGCGACAAACATGGCAGGTCGTGGTACCGACATTAAACTTGGCGAAGGTGTTCTGGATCTTGGCGGACTTCACGTGATTGGTTCTGAACGTCACGATTCTCGTCGTGTTGACCGTCAGCTTCGCGGACGTTGTTCTCGTCAGGGTGATCCAGGTTCGACAGTGTTCTACATCTCTCTTGAAGATGACTTGATGCGCCTATTTGGTTCTGACCGTGTTTCATCAATCATGGAACGTCTTGGTCTTGCTGAAGGCGAAGAGCTTTCTTCTCCATTCCTAAGCCGTTCTATCGGTGGAGCTCAAAAACGTGTAGAACAGCAGCATTATTCAATTCGTAAACGTATTCTTCAATATGACGATGTGATGAATAAACAGCGTGAAATCATTTACGGTTTGCGTAATGATGTCCTTGAAGCTGAAAACACTCGTGACCTGCTGATGGATATTGCTGAACGTGCGATTGACGATTCATTTGATAAGTTTGTACCTGAAAATCCTACTGAGGGTATGCTTGATAAGAAAACTTATATGGAATGGATTCAGAGCATGTTCCCGATTACTTTCCCGGATGATCTTCTAGGTGAAGGTAAAGCGTTTGACCGTGAAGGCGTGCTTGAAAAGATTATGAAGCTTGTGGATGACGCTTACTCTGTGAAAGAGAAGACTGAATCGGAAGATGCGGTTCGCTGGCTTGAGCAGGAAATTCTGTTGAATGCGATTGATAAACTTTATCAGGAGCATCTATACGATATGGATCAACTACGCCAAAGTATTCACCTACGCAGTTATGCTCAGAAAGATCCACTTGTAGAGTATAAGTCGGAAGCATTCCGTCTATTCCAGCGTTTGATGGATCGTATCGGTTCGCAGATTTTGACTAATATGTTCAATAGTGCGACCAACATCAATGCGATGCGTGAGTTCCTGATGAATATCACTGGTGAGGAGATTCACGAAAGCGTGGAACAGTTCGACGGACATCACACAAGTGAACCTGCAATGACTTCTACTTCATCAAGTTCAGTTCAAGGTGAAGAAGTGTCACTGGCTCCGCCGGAACCTGTTGAACCAGTTCGCAGAGATTTGCCGAAAGTAGGGCGTAACGAGCCTTGTCCTTGTGGATCAGGTAAGAAATTCAAACAGTGCTGTGGTAAAAATCAGTAAAATATAAATTTCATAGAAGCGACTTTTTAGTCGCTTCTGTTTTGGAGTAAATAATGTTCGACAATCTTTCAGATAAGTTTAATGCGGCATTTCGTAAAATCAGCGGAAAAGCCGAGTTAACTGAAAAGAATATGAGCGATGCAATGCGCGATGTGCGTTTGGCGTTGCTTGATGCAGATGTAAACTTTAATGTAGTTAAAGAGTTTATCGCCGAAGCCAAAGAGGCTTGTCTTGGTGAAAAGGTTCTTAAAAGTGTTAATCCTTCTGAACAGGCTATTAAAGAGGTTAATGATCTTCTTACCAAGTTGATGGGTGAAGAGCATGTAGAACTTCAGCTGACATCTTCACCGGCTGTGATGATGATGGTTGGTCTGCACGGTGCAGGTAAAACTACTACTACTG
>DDLT01000139.1 GCA_002340265.1 Lentisphaeria bacterium UBA2565
CTGAAAGCGCTCTGATCTTCATATTTTCGCGGTGGGAGTAACTGCAGAATACCCTGCCATTTCAAAGCTGCTTCCTTGAAGACTGCGGATACATGGATACGTAGTGGCGAAGACTACCCCTCCCCTAGATATAATCCAAGTGTATATGGAAGTGGATACGCGGATACGTGTATACGTGGTGGCGAAGACCACCCCTCCCCTAGAAATGATCCAAGTGTATATTGAAGTGGATACGCGGATACGTGGATACGTGGTTGGGAAGAGCACCCCTCCCCTAGAAATAATCCAAGTGTATATTGAAGTGGATACGCGGATACGTGGATACGTGGTGGCGAACACCAGCCCTCCCTTAGAAATAATCCAAGATTCGAAGTATTAATGGACGAAGATACTTTGATCCATGAAGTGTAAAATGTTTTAATATTTAAAACCATTTTGACTGTAGCACGCCAATCTGAAATGTAACAATCACATTAACTAATGAAAACTTTTTCGAAAACTATATGTGAAAATATTTTACATAGTTTATATTGATTGGAAAATGTTCTTAACCGATGGAACCAGAATATCATTTACGACAAAAATTAGTTCAAAAAGATATGGGAATGTGTTGTACATAGTTCGTATGATCGTCGTTAATCACTGAAAAAGCCTGAGGGTACATGGCCTCTTGATTCTAACCCTCTCTTGATGGCAGGAGTGACACTGCGATGCGTTGGTAACTGGTATTTTTGCCGAAACTCTGTTTGTGAGCACAGATCACTCGGCCATGTTATTGAATCTGGGTTATTCTTCACAAAAACTGTGACAGGGTTTGTGGTTCGCGGGATCCTGAAGGAAAAGATTTTTCCCATTCCAGAGTTTTCCAAACTGACTATGGCATCTCGAAATTCTGCTTCCGCAATCCCACGCAACTTTCGAGTGGCGCTCTGCTTGAATGCCCTGAAGGTGAAGACAGGTCCGGAGAATAGGATGCAGGCGGTCTTCACTGCTAATGCTGTCGGCTGCGGTTTTTCGTCGTCCAGTGTTGGTGTTATCAACTCGCCCAGGAACTAAAAATATCACATAAAAAAGGGGGACATGTTTGTTTTTGTGGTCAAAAAAATACAGATGTGCGCTATTATACTCGTATGAATTGGAAAGCGTGGTCGTTGTTTTAAAGAACGAATGATTTGTATTCACATTTTTTATTGCTAGGCGCGCTCTTAGGTTCTTCGCTGTGTGATCTTAGGGTAATTTTTTTCGAAGCACAAAATCGGTTGGAAATTCTTTGTGAAATGTGCTATTTTAGCTTATTTTACGTAAACTATCATTTTTAACACGGAAAACATACATTCTGTTTAGCTCTGTTGGGCTCTGACTCTTAAAAGAACGTAGAATGTACTCTCCATGTTACGGGTTATTATTTCCCTTGGTAAAGTAGTCGTTAAAAGACAACACTGCGTACGGTGTAGCACAATGCATAGGTACGCCATTGTGACATTATTTAAAATTACGTGCATTTCAAATTAGTTACCGACTGGGTACGGCGTAAGCGGTCTCGTGGAAATTCGTGTGTATGGCAGGGTATGTACGTGGGGGAGAAATTGCAGAATACCCGGCCACTCGAACTATAAACAAATCTTTAAGCCTTGCTACGCGACTACACAGTTTGTGTATTACTTTCTTTTTTCACGTTTTTAGAACGAGAAATTGACACTTCGCTACTTACGTGACTATGGCTATTCGGCTGCGCGTTTTTGGATGTTATCACGTTGTATTATAAAGGAAGACCTGTGTTTTGTTTACATGTTTTGTATCTCAGAGAGATAGGATGAGGGGAAGTGAAATACTATGTACAATGCTTACCTCAACAAATATTTCTTTCTGTGATTCGGCCCAAGTAACGTAATCAATGGCACTGAGGAGTGTTGATCTTTCAATCTTGTCTGCTGGCGGTGTGGGTTGTGTATGCTCGAGAAGTTGCGAAGCGACATGGTTGAAGATATGGAGTGCGGCAGCTACGCGCAGAATTACGTCGATCTTTTTTGTCTTTGGCGGGGTCCTGCCTTCTGTAATGGCTTCATTGACTTCTGCAATGAACTCTTCATTGAGATCGTTGACAGTGTCATTTGCCTCTTGCGTCAGTGTGTAGCTTGAGCGCGATGTATGCAATCTAGCGATTTCTATGAATATATCTTCACAATTTGAAAGGGCACTTTCCTTTAATGCTTCCACTGCTTGGTTCGTTTCTTGTGGGGATGGCCTGAGGCATTTTGGAAATGTTATTAAAAATCGGTCAATAAGACCGTGTCCCTGGTCTAATAGCGTGACAAGGCGGGCGGCAAACGGAACTTGTGTAGCACCAAGTATGGAAAAAGGCGTGTTTGATGCAATCTCGCGCGTTCTTTCTGTGGCGTACCTGTATGAAGCTTCCTCTCCAGAAAATAGCTGACACAGAACTTGCACGTCTCCAGTGGCGTTCTCTTCGTCGGACTTCAGTAATTTAAATAAGACATCGTAAATCTCACCGGACAAGAGGAATCCCTTTTTGTTGTCAGCGATTGTCTTTATAAGTCCTGAGGATGTGCACTTTTGAATTACTGGAGATGAGGAATCTGTTTCCCTGACCACTGCAACCATCGGAGAAACAGCACATTCTTTAATGGCTTGTGATTTCCCTGTCGTCGGTGGACCAACGAAGATTGAATAGATGTTTAGAGGCATCTCTTGTGTGCCAGTGACAAGTGTACTTGCTGATCCAGCAATGAAAGTTGTCGTGGTGATAAGACTTGTGGATACGTATCCTGGATTAGTGCTCAAGGAATGAGACTTGTTGACGATCAAGTTCCAAACATTAGGCAGAAAAAGTTTTTCGAACGGATCCGGGAGCGCGATTAAACGTTTTTGAAGTAGTGCCCAGGTGCTGTCTGGTTGTTTTCGCAACTTCGCAAGACGAGAAGAAGACATCTTTACAAGATCAAGTAGTTGTTAGTATTGCCAGTGCAGCTTGACTATGGGCGAGAGAACGTTGTGTAGGATTTATTTGTCGGCATGTTAGCGTATCATTTGCTTTGTTGTTTCTATTGTTGAAACGCTATAGGGGCTTATTGTGTCATAAATGTGCGAAACATGTCATTTTTTTTTTTGACACCAAAAATGAAAAATTGTTGATAATTACAGATAATGAATTTGAAAACATAAAGAGGAATTAGAGTAAAAAGGTATGGAAACAAGGTCATATTTATATGTTTTATTTGTTGGAGGTTTCCGTGCTATTGAATTACCGAGGTGCGATAAAGTTAAAGAGAAAGTTGAATTGTATAAGAACGTACGTTTAATAATATTACCGTGAGTTCGTGTGGGGGTAAATGAATATAACAAAAGGAAAGCTATCTAAACCATAAAATATTGTCTTTGGTTGTTTGACTGGGCTGATTTCAATTATTGTTACAGCGCAAAGTTATTGTTTGGGTTTTGCCTGTGCCCAGTGGGATTGGTGGTATTGTTTGTTGATGAAGAATAATAGAAGCTGTAACAAATGTCTTCTCTTATGACAAAGCGTGCGAAGATATTGTAGGTGTAATAAACAGAAAGCGGAAGGAATATTATTGATCATTTGTTGTAAATTTTGCATATGAAAAATAGGATAATGCGCTATACGTTTATCAGATGTCTTATAACAAAGCGTGTGAAGTTATTGTCGGTGTAAGAAACAGAAAGCGAATGGAAATATTAATGGTCATTTGTTGTCAATTTGCATTCGGAAAACAGGATAAGGACATTTTGTAATGCGTTGCACGTTTATCAGAAGCGTAAAGAGAAAATTGGAAGAAAATGTACTCTGTGACTCATAAAAGAAAAATAGGAATACAAGTTGGGTGCGCGGCCGTTGAGCGTAAAGAAATAGGTGTACAATGTTCACATTCTATAGGAAGTTATGGAAGGCGTAATAACGAAACTGGTTTCTTGACGTATGATGAACTGCTTCGAAATCACCTTTGGACGAAAGACTACACCATTGAATGGTTAAAAAAAGAAAAGCTTCTTGCGACAAATCGTATATGTGACATTTGCTGTTCCGAAATGAAGCTTCGAGAGTGCAGTGACCGTTCTGATGGTTATGTTTGGGAATGCAGGAGGCAAATTGGACGAAAAAGGCACAGAACAGAAAAGAGCATCAGAGAAGGAAGCTGGTTTGAACAGTCCAACCTGTCCATAGAAGAGGTTATAAAATTTACGTACTGGTGGAGCCAAGGATTAGAGCAATGGCAAATTAAACAGCAACTTGGCCTTGGCTCCCACACTGCAGTGGACTGGGACATGTTTTGTCGCGAACTTTGTGAAGTGACACTGTTTGAAAACCGAGAGAAACTTGGAGGACCTGGAAAAGTTGTACAAATAGACGAATCGAAGATTGGAAAGAGAAAGTATCATCGCGGGCATGTAGTGGAGGGACAGTGGGTTTTCGGCGGAATCGAAGAGGAATCGAGAAAGTGCTTCATTGTATGCGTGGAAGACAGGACTGAAGGGACATTATTGAAGCATGTACAAGAATGGATTGAACCAGGCACCACCATAGTGAGCGACTGCTGGAAAGCGTATGTGAACCTAGATAAGTACGGATACATTCACAAAACTGTAAACCACTCTGTAGAGTTCGTTAGTCCTGAGGGTTATGACACAAATAAACAGGAAGGACACTGGAGGCAGATGAAAGTGAACCTTCCTACGCATGGAAGGAAGAAAGAACATTATTCGTCATATCTGGCCGAATTTATTTGGCGGTATGTTAACCGTGGAAAAGATTTGTTTATCGTATTTCTGAAGGATGTTGCACGTGTTTACAAATTAGAATAGTTGGACACGAAAGTTTGCTTTGAACTAGTATTTCTGA
>DDLT01000202.1:0-33174 GCA_002340265.1 Lentisphaeria bacterium UBA2565
AGCATCACAGGCTTACCAGCCGCACCTGCCACTTCCAGAAGATTGAAATTCTGACAGTTACGAGCACCGATCTGAATCATATCAGCCACTTCCGCCACTTTTTCCACGTAAGGGACACCAACAAGTTCAGTCACAATCGCCATACCGTAAACACGCTTCATCTCTGCAAGAATCTCCAAACCTTCCTCACCAAGCCCCTGGAAATCATACGGAGAAGTACGAGGTTTATAAGCACCACCGCGAAGGATTTTCACACCAGCCGCACTCAGATCTTTACAAACCTGATGCATCTGCTCGATACTTTCCACACCGCAAGGTCCCGCGATAAGACCGAAATTTCCGGCACCAATCTTGTTACCACCGACCGATACAATCGAGGACTCCGGGTGAAACTCGCGACTCGCCAGTTTATGTTTTGCCTGAACCGCAATCACCTGCTCTACAGGTTCAAGAGTTCGAAGCATCTCAAGTGACTGGTGGCTGTTCTCATCACCCACAGCACCGATCACCGTCTGCACGTCACCTTTAATCACACGTGGTTTGTACCCCATCTCTTTAATTTCTCCCAACACACTCTCGATATCATTTTCCGAAGCATGCGGTTTCATTACAATAATCATACTATTTCTCCTTATTAGAAAAGTTGGTTAGTTAGTTTGTTCGTTAGTTATTAGTTGCTAGCGTCTAGCATTTAGTTTAAAAGTTTATAGGTTTAATTCGCTTCGCATAAGTTTAAAAATTGAAATTCTTAGCGACGTTCAGAGTCCTACGTCAATTCTAGCGTAAGTGTAACCCTGTAAACATCTAAACTTCCGATGCGAAGCTGGGAAATCAACTCATTGGTTAGTTAGTTCGTTGGTTAGCTTTTAGTTATTAGTTAGATTTTTAACGCCTGACGTCCAACGCCAAATGCCCGACGCCTAAAATAAAAAAGGCCAGAGGAATAAATCCACTGACCTTGAAACTATCAATCTATGCAAACTCGTTTTTTACAAAACACCCATCCGCTTAGAATCCTGAAACAAGGCCGGGTTTCTAAATCGCCAAAAGTAATAACTGAAAAATGTTGCAAAGTTCTTCATAAAAATAAAATCCAATATTATGTATTCATTGAGTTTTAAGGAAACATCATATTCGCCTTTGTAAAGCCTATTTAATCACATTTAAACAAAACTATCTGAAATAAGATTTGAAATGTAGATACAAATAACTAGTTTTTAATTCACTAAACCACAGGAGAATTTCATGAAAAAAACAGCAATACTATTAGCATTGGCAATTTGCGGATCAGTCTCAGCAAAAGAATCTTTCAAGCTAACTACACTATCAAGCTCTTCCCGAAAAGTTGGTAAAAAAACTTACACCAAAGTCAAAGAACTCAGCCGTCCTCTCGAAATCATCAAAAAAGGCAACAAGCTCGACTATATCAGTAAGCCAAACGATAAACGCGGCACTATCATTGACCATGCCAAAACTGTAAAAGCCTCAATGTCCACCGAAGAGTCACTGGAAATGGTAAAAGCTATCGAAGAACTTCTAGTCAGCAAAACCTACAATGAGCAGATCAAAAGCGATAAACAGAAAGTATTCTTCAAATCCAAGAAAGGTGACATCTTCGTCTATTATCTGCCAAAAGACAAAGAAAAAGACCGTAAAAAATACCAGTTCTGGGTTCAATTTGGTCAACGAAGCTACCTGACCGCAAAGCGTGACCTCACCAAAATTGCTTCAGCCGTAAAGCGTGAAGCCGCCCGCAAAGGAAAATAGTCCCTTATTTCAGTAAAAGAATAACAGCCACAGCCGAAGAACAGAAATGGTGCTGTTTGAAGCTAGCGTGAGAGACGCATCCCAGAACTCATATCGAATGAGCCTTCTTGGCTAGCAGGTTGACCACAACTCACGTGAAATGGGGCTTCTTGGTCAGCAGGTTGACCACAACTCACGTGGAATGGGACTTCTTAGTTAGCAGATTGACCACAACTCACGTGGAATGGGACTTCTTAGTTAGCAGATTGACCACAACTCACGTGGAATGGGACTTCTTGGTCAGCAGGTTAACCACAACTCACGTGAAATGAGACTTCTTGGAAAGTCGACTGCATCGCCATCACATTATGTCGGCTATTATCGAAAGAATAAACTCTTTATCCCTTTCATTCGTGGTTTAAAAAGATAAATTGTCAGCTCCAACAGAAAACTGTTGGAGCTTTTTTGTATCAAATAATTTTAAGATATGACTTCATTAAATATGAAAATAGATAAATTAATCGGCGTTCTAGATATCGGCAGCAACTCTATCATGTTGACCGTTGCCATCGCCGACCCGGTAAATCCGACAATTCTGACCGAATTCTGCAAAGTAACCAAGCTCGGCGAAAATTCGGCGAATAGCGGCGAGCTTCAAACTACCGCAATGGAGCGCACTACCAAAGCTGTAAACAAGTTTGTAAAACAGGCACATCAGATGGGCGTTCGTGACTTTGTTGGGACGGCGACGTCTGCGGTTAGAGATGCCCGCAATGGCGCCGAATTCATTAAAGCGCTCAGTGAGCAAATCGGATTCACACCACAGATTCTTTCAGGTTCGGAAGAGGCCGACGCGGTATTCCGCGGGACGACTGCGGGTTTGAAGAAAGGCAGAAAAATCATCACCTGCGATCCGGGTGGTGGAAGTACCGAAATCAATATCGGAATCACCGGCGAACACCCATTTTTCGGGCATAGCTATAATGTCGGATGCGTACGCCACGGAGATTGTTACAATCTTTATGATGCTGTAAAACCGGAAGATATTGCTTCTGCCAGAAAAGATATTGCCGAAGCGTTTGCCGACGCGTTCAATTTTGTAGAAAATCCTGAAGAGTACGACTTATACATCAGCAGTGGGACGGCGACGACTTTTGCCGCGGTAAAAATGGAGATGACAGAATACAATCGTGAAAAAGTGCATCAGTGCACGGCGACTTTGGAAGAGATGGAAGAGTGGATTAAGAAGTTATTCGCCATGCCGCTGACGGAACGCCAAAAAGTTCCGGGTTTGGGAGATCGTGCGCCAATGTTGCCGACAGGAATGTTAATTATGGCAGAAGTATTGAAAGGCTTCGGGAAGACCGAATTCACGGTAAGCACCAACGCCTTACGTTACGGAATGCTGATAAAATCTTCAGAGAAGTTGCTCAGGCAAAACAAATAACCGCAGAGCAAACGGAGCAAGCACAGAGGGCAACAGAGGTAAAAGTTTTTCTAGGAAATTATAAAATTCTCTGCGAAATTCTCCGCGGAAATCTGTGGGAAAAAGTAACACACGAACGAGTAAGCACAGAGAGAAACAGAGAAGGATAATTGACTATGATTGATAATGAATTAACTAGAAAAGTTATAGGTTGCGCGATTGAGGTTCACCGACGCTTGGGACCAGGACTTTTAGAACATCCTTATCAAGAATGCTTGTATTATGAACTTCAGAAACAAGGTTTTCATGTGCGAAAGGAAGTTCCACTTCCTTTGGTTTACGATGACGTAAAGCTAGAGTGTGGTTACCGACTTGATTTAGTAGTAAATAATAAATTGATAATAGAGCTAAAGTCTGTCGATCACTTGAACGACTTACACTTGGCACAAGTACTGACTTACCTAAAGCTTGCAAATCAAGAGCTAGGACTTCTTATCAATTTTAATGAACTCCGATTAGTTGATGGGGTTAAACGGGTCATAAACAGTCAAATTAATAAACAATAAAACTCTGTGGAACTCTGCGAAATTCTCCGTGGAACTCTGCGGTAAAAAAAGAAAAATGAAAAAGTTAAATATCACCGAAATGTTTTATAGCTTGCAGGGCGAAGGGCCTTTTATGGGCATTCCTGCGGTTTTTGTACGTCTTGCCAACTGCGTGCCGCCTTATTGCTCGTTTTGCGATACTCCGCACAGCTTGAAAGATGGTTACGACATCGAGGTAATTAAACTCGCCGAAGAGATCTGCAACTTTCAGTGCAAACTTGTGGTCATCACCGGTGGTGAACCATTTCTGCAGTGGAATAGCGGTTTGAAAGAACTTGAAGATATTCTTTGTGAAAACGATTATCAACTGCAGTATGAAACCAGCGGAAAGGTAGAAATCCCTCCTTCTGACAATGCACGCACCGTCATCTGCAGTCCAAAACAGCTTGGTGATTTCAAAAGCGACGAATGGTCTTTCCTTCCTGAAAACGTATCGGAAGTCACCAGTTTCAAATTTATTTACGATGATAACGAACAACAGATTCAGAACTTCATCGACCAATATGAAATATCAAACAAGAAAGTCTTTCTAATGCCAGAAGGCAGAACTAAAGAAGAACAGATGCAGAAAATGGAAGCGACGTGGGACACTTGCGCGAGAAATCACTGGAAATTCTCCCCTCGCCTTCACATTCTCACTTTCGATCAAAAAGCAGGAGTTTAATATGGATAAACAAAAAGCAATCATCGTCCTGTCCGGCGGAATGGATTCCGGTGTGCTACTGGCCGACTACTCACGAAAAGTCGACTTTGCCGCTGCCCTCTTCTTCTACTACGGGTCGAAACACAATGACAAAGAGATGAAATGTGCTGAGTCGTTGGCTGAAACCTACAATGTATCGCTGAAAAAAATCGAACTGCCTTTTATCGGCGAACTGTTCAACTCCTCACTCTTAGCGTCATCTGACGAAGAGATTCCGGAAGGTCATTACGCCGAAGAAAACATGAAGTCTACCGTTGTCCCTTTTCGCAACGGCATCATGCTTTCGATTGCCGCCGGCTTTGCCGAATCTGCCGATGCCGATCTAATTCTTCTTGGGTCACATGCAGGTGATCATACAATTTATCCGGACTGCCGTCCTGAATTTAACGCGGCATTTGCCGAGGCAGTAAAGCACGGCACCTACAATCATGTAAAAATGTCGGCGCCGTATTCAAATATCACCAAGACTGATATTGCACGCATCGGATACGAAATCGACTTCCCATTTGAACAAACTTGGACTTGTTATAAAGGAAAAGAGATACATTGTGGAAAGTGCGGTTCGTGTACCGAACGAAAAGAAGCACTGAGTTGTGACGGTCACACAGACCCGACAACTTATGAAGTTTAAAAGTTTACAGGTTGCAAGTTACAGGTTTGTAACGCTAACCAACTAACGACCCAAACAACTAACCAACTGGTATAAAATATGTCTGCTCTACAAGATACTTTGAAGAAAATTGTTGAAGGTCAGGATTTGACCAAGAAAGAGGCGAAAACTGTTTTTAATGAAATCATGACAGGTCAGGTTTCTGAAGCTCAAATCGCCGCATGGATTACTGCGCTCCGTATGAAAGGTGAAACTGCCGACGAACTTGCCGGATGTATCGAGATCATGCGCCAGGAAGTGCTGGCGGTGAAATGTGAAGATAAATTTGCAGTAGATTCCGTCGGAACCGGCGGCGATGGTGCACACACGATTAACATTTCGACCACTGCCGCATTCGTCGCAGCAGGAGCCGGAATCACTGTCGCAAAACACGGAAACCGCGCAGTGTCCAGTAAATCAGGAAGTGCTGATGTATTGAGCCAACTTGGCATCAATCTTGATATTTCACCTGAAAAAATGGAAGAGTGTCTGAACGACATCGGCTTCAGTTTTCTGTTTGCCCCAAAACTTCACCCGGCGATGAAACACGCCATCGGCGCACGCCGTGCAATCGGAATCCGCACCATTTTTAACCTATTGGGTCCAATGACTAACCCGGCTAATACAACCCGTGGTGTCATCGGTGTATTCAGCGAAAAGTATTGTCACCTTCTTGCAGAAGCTGCTCACAAAACCGGAGCGGATCACTATCTTTTCGTTCACGGAAGCGACGGACTTGATGAAATCACGCTGACTGGTTCAAGCACAATTATCGAGGTAAAAGGCAAGGAAATTAAGGAGTACAAATTCAATCCAAAAGAGTACGGTTTCAACCTTTGCAAAACCGCCGATTTTGGTGGTGGAACACCCGAAGAAAATGCGGAGTACACCAGAAGAATTTTAAGTGGAAAGGAACAAGGTGCAAAACGTGACATTGTCGTCATCAACGCAGCTGCAACGATTCTAGTATCGGGTAAAGCGGCAGATTGGTACGAAGCCATCGAAATGGCAAAGCAAAGTATCGACAGCGGTGCGGCAGCGGAAAAGTTAAAACGGTTCGCCGAATCATCACAACAGTAAGCCAACTCAAGGCAAATAAATATAAAAAAGCTCCGAGTGTTACCTTTGTAACAAACGGAGCTTTTTAAGTTTATAGCGATAAAGTCTAAGCTTCTGCCAGACTTTTCTGAGTCATTTTACTGATCAACCATATCGAAAGCGTTGATAGGATGAATGCAGGAATGATTTCGTACACATCAAAGATTCCGCCGCTGATATTCTTCCAAACAACAACCGTTACAGCACCGACCATGATGCCGGCAAAAGCACCCCAACCTGTCATCTTTTTCCAGTACAGACTTAGAATCATCGCAGGACCGAATGCGGCACCAAAACCAGCCCAGGCATAAGAAACCAGTCCCATAACTTTACTGTTTTCATCAAGGGCAAAAACCATCGCAAGCGCCGCAATCACAACCACAGCCACACGCCCAATATTAACAAGTTCCTTCTCAGTTGCATCACGTTTAAAGAAGGTACGATAGATATCTTCGGTGATTACAGAAGTACAAACAAGAAGCTGAGAATCCGCCGTACTCATAATTGCAGCAAGAATTGCCGCCAGACAGATACTTGCCGGAATCGGGTGGAAGAACATCTGAATAAGATTAATGAACACACGTTCCGAGTCGAAGTTCATCAAATCACCCTGAATCGCCACAATACCGGAAAGTCCTACAAGAATCGCCGCACCAAGAGAGAATGCCGACCAGATAATTGCTGTGCGCTTTGCCTTTTTGATACTGTCAGCGGAGTCGATTGCCATAAAACGCGTCAGAATATGCGGCATACCAAAATAGCCTAATCCCCAACCAAACGTACTAATTAGCGCAATAGTCGTAACTGCCTCACCTTTCATATTGGTGAAAAACGAAAGTGCATTATTTTTAGCTTCCAACGCCTGAACAAAGCTGACGCTGTCATCAAGGCCTGAGATTGCAAAAATTGGAACTGCAACCAAGGCCACAAGCATCAAAAGTCCCTGAACCATATCCGTCCAGGACACCGCAATAAAACCACCTACAGAAGTGTAAATCACCACAGCCATTCCGGAAATCACCACAGCAGTTGTGTAATCCACGTTGAAAACCGAGTTGAACAGTTTACCACCTGCAACAAGTCCTGAAATCGTGTAGATGAAGAAGAAGACCAGAATAACGATTGCCGTAATCAGACGAAGTAGCCGCGTTTTGTCCTTAAAACGTTTTTCAAAATATTCTGAAATTGTGATAGCCTCAAGCTCTTCACTCTGAACACGAAGTGGTTTCGCGACAAATTGCCAGTTTAGAATAATACCCAAAAGCAAGGCGACACCAATCCAGATTTCGCTCAGTCCGCCAAGAAAGACAGCACCCGGCAAGCCCATAATCAGCCATCCGCTCATATCCGAAGCACAGGCACTTAGCGCTGTGACAAAGAAGTTCATGTTACGACCACCGATAAGATAGTCATCAAGGTTCTTAGTTTTGAAATAGGCATAAACACCTATTCCCAACATCGCAACGATATAAATTGCAAATGTAACGCCGACGACGATTTGTTGAGTTTCCATTTTCTCTCCTATTAAAGTTTATTGTGTTTCAAAAAAAGCTTTCAAACTTTTAAAATTATTAAATGCGAAAAATCCAAAAAGCACTGGTAGTAAGATTGAGCCGGGGAAAATGTAAATCCCCCCGACAGCTGTCAGTAACGCGACCACTAGTGAAACCAAAAGTGTCGATATAATTGCGGTTCTTGGTTTCACAACAAGTCTGATAAGGTTATGAAACAGTTTGCCACCATCCAACGGTAAAACGGGAAAGAGGTTTAAAACTGCCAAAAACATATTAATCATTAGGCTGAATTGCACGATGTTATAAACGAACGGCTGTTGGATTTCAACAAATTCCCGAATCAGAAAACATACAAGAGCGATGAGAATATTCACTGTCACGCCCGCCGCATTCAACAAAATTTCCCAGCTGTGATGAAAACGCGTCCCATTTGGGTTCCAAACCGTCTCCCCGCCAAACATCAGCAAATGAATCTCGCAAGGAATTCGAAGTCGGCGTAAAACAGAAGCGTGCCCCAGTTCGTGCCCAAGGATTGCGATAAAAAGTGACAGAACAACAGCCACATTTTGCTGATTATCCATTCGGGTATTGGTAATTAAAATACAAAGAAATAGGAATGACAAATGTATGTTTACAGGGATTCCAAACAGATTGAATTTTAAAAGATGCTGATTCATGTAAAACCATAGATTTATTTAATAAAAAAACATCTCGGCACGATGTACCGAGATGTTTGAAATATAGTAGTCAAAAGCGACTAAAGTTCGATTTCACCAGTGAAGGCTACTGTCGCAGGACCAGTCATGAATGCGTGGTTTGATGCTTCATCCCACTCAATCTCAAGTGTTCCGCCAAGTAGGTTGATTGCCACTTTGCGGTCAACAAGTCCGTTAAGCATTGCCGCAACCGCCGTTGCAGTCGCACCAGTTCCACACGCAAGAGTTTCACCAGTTCCACGTTCCCAAACTCGCATATCGATTTCAGTACGAGATTTAACGTTAGCAAACTCGACATTGATGCGGTTAGGGAAAACAGGGCTCACTTCAAGCTCTTTTCCATCCACGAAAATGTGTTCATCTGTAATCTCATCAACAAAAATCACACAGTGTGGATTACCCATCGACACACAAGTCATCGGATACTCTTTACCGCTTGTAAGTGTAATAGCTTCACCAACCACCTGATCTTTATCGATAGTTGTAGGAATCTGCAAGCCATTTAGAATCGGCTCGCCCATATCTACACGAACTTTCTCAACTTTGCCATCAATCACAGTCATCACAAGTGTCAAAATACCCGCGCCTGTCATCACAGTGATCACGTCTTTGTCGGTGTGTCCGTTGTCAAAAACATATTTACCAACGCAGCGAATCGCGTTTCCACACATTTCCGCTTCCGAACCGTCTGCATTGATCATGCGCATCTGGAAATCCGCCTCAGTGTGAGGAAGAATCAACACAATACCGTCACCACCGACACCGAAGTTCCGATCAGCCACTTTCTGAGCAGTCGCTTCAATCTTCTCATCAGGGATAAGGTTCGGGTTGTTTACACAGTCGAAATACACATAGTCATTACCAAGACCATGCATTTTTGTAAATTTTACTAAAGCCATAATAGTTCCTAGATAGTTGAAAGTTCAACGATACGGTTAACAAGTTCTTCGGAAGTGATACCGCGACGTGCAAGAGTCAGCTCGCCGTTTGAGTATAGTACTTCTGGCGGCATTGGACGCATGTTGTAAACACCACCCATCGCGTAACAGTAAGCACCAGCATTTTCGATAGAAAGAACATCGCCTTCACGAATTTCTGCCATTTCGCGCTGTTCAGCAAAACGGTCACCAGTTTCACAGATGTTTCCGCAAATATCAAAAACACCCTGCTCGCCACCTTCGTTAGTAAGGTTGACAATGTGGTGGTATGCGTCGTAAATCATTGGACGAATTAGCTGTGGGAAACCTGAGTTACAACCTACAATCACACGACCGTTGTTGTCTTTGATTGTGTTAACTTCTGTCAACATGTAACCAGCTTCAGCCACGATGAATTTACCAGGCTCGAAGTACATATCGATATCACGACCATAGTTTTTAGTAAACTCAGTGAAAAGACGCGTAATTTCCGCACCCATTTCCACGTAATCAACTGCTGTTTCGTTTGGCTCGTAAGTCACCTTAAATCCACCACCGAAATCAAGGAACTTCAGTTCTGGGAAGTTTTCAGGTGTAGCAAGCGCCATAATGTTTTTCATACTCTGGTAAACAGATTCAGTCATCTGAAGACCTGAACCAGTGTGCTCGTGAAGACCAACAACTGTAAGGTCGTATTTTTCACAAATCGCTTTCACCTTGTCTACATCGGCCATTAGAATACCGAATTTAGTCAGATCGCCACCAGTCATGATTTTTGCGTGCGCACCGTCAACCACGTCTGGGTTGAAACGGATACAAACATCAGAACCTGGGTAAGCTTTACCGAACTTCTCAAGACGAGAAAGTGAACCAATGTTTAGAAGAACGCCAGTTTTCACAACTTCTTCAACTTCCACATCAGTCATGTTATTCGCTGTATAAAGAATGCGATCAGGTGTAAAACCAGCTTTCATCGCTAGCATTACATCACCAGGACTTACCGCGTCGATAGAAGCACCCGCTTCGCAAAGCAGTTTAAGAAGTGCGAAACTGAAGTTAGCCTTCATCGCGTAGTGAATCTTAAGATTCGGATATTTAATAAAATCATAAAGATCGTTATAACGCTGTACAACAGTGTCACCGTCATAAACATAAACAGGAGTTCCAAACTGCTCAGCAGCCTGAAGTAGAACTTTGTTATCGATAGCCATACTACTTTTCACTTATTTTTGATTAAAAAATGCCTATTTTAGGCTTAACTAAAAACTTCGCTGTAAGGTATTGCTTTTCAGCAGATATGCAAGATATTTTTACTGAATAACTAATTGAGAAAATGAATAATTACAATGGCATTTTCCAGGTCTTAATTTCTAATTCTTAAAGTTTTGTGCTTTGCATTCTTCGCTAAGTAACCCACTTTAACGCTTTGACTTATCTAGAAAAACATCACTAACAATTTAATGAAAAATGACTGACACGTTAACAAAAGAAAGACGAAGCTGGACTATGGCGCAAATTCACTCCAAGAACACAAAACCGGAGCTAATTGTCAGGAAACTGTGTTTTGGAATGGGTTTTCGCTACCGTCTACAGGGAAGAGTATCAAAAAAGGTTTGTCCAAAAGGCTTTTTACCAGGTCATCCCGACTTGGTTTTCAGAAAGCTGAAATCAGTTATTTTTGTCAATGGCTGTTTCTGGCATCAACATTCCGACAAGAACTGCAAAGCAAGCCGGATACCAAAATCCAATATAGAATTCTGGACTAAGAAATTTGAGAGAAATGTGGAGCGAGACCAGAGAAATCTAAAGGAATTGCAGAATATTGGCTGGCATACTCTGGTAATTTGGGAATGTGAATTGAAAAATCTCAATGCTGTTAAAAATAAAATTGAGCAGTTCCTAAACTCAAAGGAAATTCAGTATCTAGAAACCTCAAATGACTATTTACAAGTCGCTGAAGACTCAAACTAGCGAATTTTACAAAAACTTAGGAAACCTAGTTGGCAATCATGCTGTTCAAGCTAAGTTAACCTCATAATCAATAACGGAGGTTAACATTATGAGTAAACGAGGTCCAGCTCCCGCAAAAGACAGTTTCAATACAAAAGGGCTAAAAAAATCATTTTATATTTATCCTGAAAATTGGGATTCCATCGAGTTGCATGTCAAAGAGACAGCTCATTCCAAGTCAGAGATAATTAATAAAGCAATACAGCTATATTTCACAGACCTAATGGAGCCGCCTAACAACGATTCAAAAAATTGGAGTGTCATTTCTCTTTTTTCGGGGTGTGGAGGAATGGATATTGGATTCGAAGGCGGCTTCAAATTCCTAAATAAGTATTACAATAGTGATAGGACAGAACTAAATAAGAGTTTTGAAATTGTATTGGCAAATGACATCTTTAAAGATGCCTGCAACGACTACAGAAACTACTTTAAGCAAAAGACTGGAAAAACTCCAAATGTCATAAATAGAGACATCGCCGAGTTTCTTGATGAAGTAGAGCTAAGACCACAAAATGAGAGAATTAAAATCTTTCCAGAGACATGCGATGTTGTAATTGGAGGGTTTCCATGTCAGGACTTCAGTGTGGCGGGAAAACGTAAAGGTTTGAAAAGTGATCGCGGCAAATTGTATTTACAGATGAAAAGAGTCATAGAAATGACCTCTCCTAAAATATTCATCGCAGAAAATGTCAAAGGTCTCACAAACCTTGGTGGAGCCTTGCAGAAGATAAAAGATGACTTTGCAAATACAGGGACAGGTTATTATATAACGCACAAGCTACATATGGCGGCTGACTTTGGAGTACCCCAAACACGTGAGCGCGTATTTATTTGCGGAATCCGAAAAGACTTAGATCCAGAGCATTTCAATTTTCCGTTAGAAACTCATTCAATGGAGCCTGATGACACAGGATTACTACCATGGGTAACCTCCAATGAAGCAATAGGCGACCTCATAGAAAAACCTAAGTTTACCAACCAGCATCAATATTCTAAAGCTAAAAATTATGGTGCACACTTGCAAGGAAATAAACCAATCAAAAGGGACTATCCAAGCCCGACAATAAGAGCCGAACACCACGGAAATATTGAATTCCATTACTCATTGGAAAGGCGCCTAAGCATTAGAGAGTGTGCAAGAATACAGACTTTCCCTGATGACTACGAGTTTATAAGTAGTGCATCGAAAGCCTATAAGGAAATAGGTAACGCTGTACCACCCGTTCTCGGATGGCACATTGCGCAGTCTGTAGCAAATGCTTTAGCTAAGTGGGAAAAATAGAAATTTACATTTCCGCTATTTTAGTACTTAAGAAATTTGCCTGCTCGTTGGTAAGCCCATTATTTCCAATGGACTTACCAATGCTCTCAGATACGATGTCCGTGATGGTTTCTTTCCAAGATTCCACCGACTTATCCTTTGCGAGCAAATAATTTTTAATTCCAGCCAGTGAATCATTTAGATTGGCAAATATAGCGGGTAAATCGTCTCGTTTACCTCCAGCCGTAAAAACATCTTTCACAGGACCAAAAGCATTATATTCACGAAGAACAAAATTTCGAAGTTCATCTTTGTCATAAAAAACTTTTTTAGGAATTTCGGCATAACATTTCGCCTTTAGCTCTGCCCTATCAATATTCCTCCAAGCGTCTACACATGCGTCAATCATAGCCAATAATATCTCCTCATTGTCAGGATTTTCCTTCATAAACCAGCGCCAACTCTCGTCGCTGTGCGCCTTACTCAAATATTTTTTGATTCGGGAGTGTTTTTCCTCTTTTGGCAATTTCATAAATTCAGCAAAAGAAATATTCCCAAACAAATCTGCATCAACTTCAAACTCTTCTCCACTCAAATCCAAATAAAACCGGGGGTTATGATCAACCTTAACGCCTCTAACCAGTTCTGCATAAGAAACAATTCTGGGTATAGACTGACCTGTGGTAAAAACTATGGCAAAAATTTCATCTACACCGGGGTCAGCTTGTAAAGCACTATTTCCTAACATTACCTTACCCTCTGAAGAAGTTTTTACTTCAAACCCCAATTTACCAACTCGAATATCAGGAAATTTGGATGACCCAATAGAATAATCCACATTTTCTCCTAAAAAATACTCCTTGATAATAATGAAGGAAATTACTTCCGCTAGGTCTGCTGAAACTTCAGTAATCTCAAGGCCTACGGATATTTCAGTCTCAAGTGATGCAATCTTTTTCAATGAAGAGGCTGTCGAAACCTCTTTAAATAATTCCAGCTCATTCATTATTTGCGACTTGGATAAGCCAGATAATTTTCCTACAAAAAATTCTTTAAACTCAATGATTGAAAACATATTTCCCCTTACAGTAATCTCGTTCCTTACTCTGATTATGACAGATTAAACTTGCTTAAAAATCGAATTCATCAACCTATTTTCTACCTTAAACACAAATTTCAGTTTCTAGACATATAACCAACCGTACTATTCACAAGCATCATATGCTGCACTTTTCCAACTTGCGAATGGTTAACCACTGATTGGAGTGAGGCCTTCCGACCTTTGACTTTCAGACTTTTGACATTCCCAATAGATTTTTCAATTTTTGTGATTAGCTTAAGCCATTACTAATTTGATAAGGGAAATTCTTATGAAAACGATGAAACATACCATGTCTGTGCTTGTGCGTAACAAGTTCGGAGCTTTGACTAGAATTGCGGCGCTTTTCAGCGGTCGCGGCTACAATATCGACAGCCTTTCTGTGGCGACGACTAAAGATCTAGAAGTGTCTAAAATGACAATTGTGACCAGTGGCGATGCGGATACAATTGAACAGATTGAAAAGCAACTGACAAAACTTGTTGATGTCATTCAGGTGACACCACTTAAAGGTCAGAAGTTTGTGGCTCGCGAACTGATGTTAGTCAAAATTGCGGCTCAGGGAGCAACCCGTTCTGAAATCATGCAGGTTTGTGATGTGTTCGGCGCAGCAATTGTCAGCCTTCACCACAACACCATGGCAGTTCAGATTACCGGAAAACCGGATAAACTTGATGCATTTATTCAACTTGTTGAAACTTTCGGCGTAGTTGAAATCGTTCGTTCCGGACCAATCGGAATGATTCGTGCAGATGAACCAACACAAAGCTTCTCCTTATAATTAAGAAAGAATAATTAACAATTATAAGACATTCGACTTTAAGACCTTTGACATAAGACTGCTAAAATGAAAATTCTTGCTATTGAAACAAGTTGTGATGAGACTGCCGCATCCGTTGTGGAAAACGGCGCCAATGTGCTCTCAAATATTATTTCTTCGCAAATCGCTAAACATTCTCAATACGGAGGAGTAATACCCGAACTTGCCGCTCGTGAACATATTCGAAACATCTCCTGGGTTGTCGATTCGGCGATTAAAGATGCAGGCATCGACCGTGAAGAACTTGATGCGATTGCGGTGACGAGTCACCCAGGCCTTGTTCCGGCACTGGCTGTGGGAACCGCTTTTGCCAAAGGTCTGGCGATGTCGCTGGATATTCCTGTAATCGGGATCAATCACTTTCTCGGGCACATCTATGGGGCGTTTCTTGAACAGAGCGAAGAACTTTCAAAACCGGAAACCTACCCGATTCTTTCACTGGTAGCCTCAGGTGGTCACACGGCTTTGGTTCTGGTGAATGCCGATGGCTCTACCAAACTTCTAGGTCAAACGATTGACGATGCTGCCGGCGAAGCCTACGACAAAGCTGCAAAATTGCTAAACCTTGGTTATCCGGGTGGACCAGTAATCGATCGACTTGCCAAAGAGGGTGAACCAAAGTACAAACTTCCACGTGCTCTGACTGGTGAAAACGGCAAAGCTGTAAAACCTGAACTGAAATACTGCTTCAGTTTTAGCGGTTTGAAAACCTCACTTCTTTATACTGTGAAACGCATCATTAAAGAGAAAGGTTATAACCCAGACGAAATCGCAGCGGAAAAAGAGGCAGAACTGATTACGGATCAGGAAGTCAAAGATCTGGCGGCATCATTTCAGGAAGCGGCTGTCGATGTTTTGGTTAAAAAGAGCGTAAAAGCGGCGAAAGATTTTGGTGCTAAAACTGCGGTTATCTGTGGTGGAGTCGCCTGCAATCGTGAACTTCGCGCCCGTTATGCGCCGGCGATGGAGAAAATCGGTGTCAAGACCGTAATTGCTCCGCCAAAATATTGTACCGACAATGCGGCGATGATCGGTGGTCTGGCGTATCTTTATGCGCTAAAAAAAGATTATACCGATTTGAATTTCGACATCGCCTCACGCACTGGCGAAATGCCTTCACTTCCACTTAACATCGAATCATAGAAATCATAATATGACTGAAGATATTGGTAAAATTCACCGGCGGGGTGAAGACACGCCCTTTTTAAATATAGTACTGGTTCATCCGGGGATTCCGCAGAACACAGGTTCAATTGGACGAATCTGCGTTTGCCTTAATGCACGTCTTCACCTGATAAAACCGATGGGATTTCATATCGACGAAAAACGCATCAAGCGCGCCGGAATGGACTATTGGCAATATCTCGATATGACAGTTCACGATCACTGGAACGCATTTCTGGAATCCGAAAAACCGGAAAAAATGTGCTTTATGTCGACTAAAACCGAAAAGACATTTTACGAACATAAATTTACAAAAGATGAATACGTGGTCTTCGGAAGTGAAAGCAAAGGTCTGCCGAAACATTTTTACGAAGATTATAAAGATCAGCTTCTGACCATTCCGATGCCGGGAAAACATGCCCGCAGTCAAAACCTTGCCAACTCTGTATCAATTACCGCGTACGAAGCGTACCGACAAATTTTTCTAGGGAACCTCTAATATGCAAAACAAAGAAGAAAATTGGAACGAATTCGAGTGGGAAACCGCTTTCAAAAGAAGTGACAAATTTGCCCACACCTATTTTCAGCTTTTGACTAAGTACGGTGAGTTCCCGGAAAATGATGTACTGATTGAAGAGAAACTGAAGAAAACCTATAAAAATCTCGAAGATTTTTACGATTCAGATTTGATTCTGGCATCAGACTCAAACTCATTTTCCGATGAATTTAACGACGAAATTTCTGAGGAAGAGATGAGTCAGGAGATTCAGAAAGTGTCCTCAAACCCGGTTTACACAAACTTGAAGCGTTGCGCTTTGGGCTGGAGTAATATTCTGTCTTCACTTCTGAAGGAAGAAGACAAAGAGACCGGTTTAAAGATTCTCTACTTTCTAGGTCGCGCCTTGGCAACCACAATCTGCACAATCAGTGAAGATGCCGGAAAAGCCGGAAATACAGCATTTATCAAGCGCACACTTTTCTATATCAATTCCTGCAACGGATTAATCGACAAATTGATAGAATCACGTAGCGAATTAGCGCAGTTGTTAAACGAAATCAAGCAGCAGTTTGTGCAAATCCACGACCTGACTGTGGATTATCTGATGAAAACAAAATCTGCCGAAGAGTAAAGTTTGGCTTTTGATGTTATCGACGGCGGTGAATCATCCAGCAGATCACCGCTCCTAATAAGATAAAAATGATTTTGACGAAAACTGGTGCAATAAAAATTATTCCAATATAAAGAATTATCGGAATCAGCCAGCCGTAAAAAAATTCCCCTCGTTTCATTAAACGCCCCTGAAAAAGTTAATTTTAAAGTATGACAACACCTCTCAATTTTTTCTTCTCCGTTTTATAAAACAACAATTTATAAACAGTTACAAACTGTTCTTCATTATTTAGAATAAAAACTACATATCAAAACGATCAGAATCGAAATAATTGCCACAGTCGGCATTAGGAAATTTAAAATAAATTCACCTTTTCGCATAATTGCCCTTATTGTTTTAACAGCCCGGAGTTCAATGCCGAACGGTACTCTGTCGGCGACATTCCGGTGTGCTTTTTAAAGAGGTTCGAAAACTGATAAATATTGTCATAGCTAACCAACCTCGCCACTTCCGTCACATTGAAACTCAAATTATGCAGATGATATTTCGCCTGATTTATTCGTGTTTTTATCAGGTAATCACCTGGAGACATTCCTATATATTTTCTAAATTCTCGTGAAAGGTACTGAATTGAACAGTGGTTGAGCACTCCAAGTTCGGCAAGGGAAATCTTATTCATATAGTGACTATCAATAAAATCTTTTGTTCTTTTCACCTTTTCTGGAAGTTGCACGATTTGAAAATCTGGAACTACAACACGTGCTAACTTTCTAATTAAAATTGTGAACAAATTTTCTAAAATCACCTTATCTGGGCAATCTTCACGAGTTTTCTCTTCATAAACAGCAGTTAAAAAGTTTTCGATAATTGATGGATCATCAAGTTTTATCAACTTATTAGTCGGAAGTCCTGTTGCTTTAATTATATTTGCAACTTGAAGTCCGTAGAAATGACACCAAGTGTGATTCCATTGAATAGATTCATTACCATAATAGTGTCCATCTTCTGGAGTCCAAATGATAAAATGTCCACCATCAATTCGCTGCAACCCGTTTTTATCTCTGACTGTTACAGGATCTATGAAATACATCAAAAGCCAGTCCCAGGTTCCATTAGGACGATTAATTGTTTTTGGGTCCATCACCTCATTCACACCAACTCCTGCAAAATCAAAGCGGCAATCTTCTTTAGGTGAAAATGGTTCAAGGTAATAAAGCATGGGATTAGGAATTAGGTGTTAGTAGTGAGGATTTAGGTTCTAGAATAGACGGCAGACAATAGAACTCTTTCGTCATAGGCTTTACGCTCTAAAGTTTAAGATATATTAAAAATTGGCTAAAATATTACATTTCATAGCTGAAATTAGTTGTTATATTTGCATCATTCCAACTGATTTTATGTTTTATCAACAAAAAGGAGAAAATAAATGAAAAAATCATTATCAATGATTGCTATGTCCCTTCTGATGGGAGGTACTTTATCAGCTGCTGAAAAAGTCTCTGTAAAATCACTTCTTGAAGACATGACAAACCGCGAAAAAGTCGCAAAATTCCCATCCGAATCATTTCAGTGTAAACAGTTCAGTTCTTACTCCCGCAAAGCGAAATCTCCTGAAGACGGTTGGTTTTCGAACTGGGACTGGTCAAATTTCCTACGCATCGAAGAAAATGAAGGTCGTACCGAATATGTCATGATGGATCATCAAGGACCTGGTTCTATCGTTCGTTTCTGGATGACTTTTGCAAAAAATGCACACAACAGCACACTTCGTTTCTACATTGACGGTTCAACCACTCCAGTTCTTGAAGGTAAATCAATGGACATTCTGAGTGGAGGAAAAGTGGTCGGTGCTCCAATGGGTAGCTCTTCTTCTGAGTTGACTCACATCACTCGTCGTGGTCACAACCTTTACATGCCGATTCCTTATGCAAAAAGCTGTAAAGTAACTATCGAAACCGACACATTGACCGGGAAAATTAACGAGAATGGTCAAGTTGAAGGTTCATTCGTTTACTACAACATAAACTACCGCGAATACGCGCCAAACACTGTGGTAAAATCGTTCACGAAAGAAGATTTGAAAACTAACACAAAACTTATTGCCGACGTAAACAAAAGCCTACAAGTAAAACCAGGAATCAGTGAATTCTCAGCTGTTCCATTTGGAACTGAAAATGAATCTTCAATCGGAACTGGGGTAACATTTAAAGGTGAAGAAGCGATTACAAAATTAGTAGTCAAACTTGATGCAGAGGATACAAATCAGGCTCTACGATCAACAGTCCTTTCAATAAACTTTGACGGTAAGGAAACTGTTTGGGTGCCAATTGGAGATTTCTTCGGAACTGGTTATAAAGTCTCTCCATACAAAAGTTTCTACACAGAAGTTAAAGAGGATGGCACAATGTCTTGTTACTGGGTAATGCCATATAAGAAATATTGTAATATTAAAATTATAAACCATGGCAAACAGAAAGTAAAAGTCACCGCAAAAGCATTTCGAGAAAAGAGAAAATGGACAGATGACAGCATGTACTTCCATGCAAGTTGGTTCGAGAAGAATCGTATCGAGACAGTAGCACACCAAGGCCATACTGGCGAAGGTGCTGAAGATATTAACTTCGTAACGCTTGAAGGTAAAGGTGTTTACGTTGGCGACTCTCTAACCCTTTTCAACTGTGCTAACAGCTGGTGGGGTGAAGGTGACGAAAAAATCTATGTAGACGGTGAAACATTCCCTTCTCACTTCGGAACAGGCACAGAAGACTACTACGGATATGCGTGGTGCCGTCCTGAGAACTTCCACACACCATTTATCACTCAGCCTGATGGAAGTGGTAACCTAAGCGCAGGCTTCTCTGTAAACTCACGTTATCGACTACTTGATAACATTCCATTTACCAAATCCCTAAAAGTTGATATGGAGCTTTGGCACTGGAAAGGCACAACTATGAACTACGCACCTGCGGTGTTCTACTACGCAACTGCTGACACAACAAGCAACGCAATCAAAGACATTAAGAATGTTAAAGAAAAAGTAATCTTACGTCGTGCTGATATGTTCCCTCCAGAGCCTCCAGTTCTAAAAGGCAACGCGGGAAAAATTGAATCTGAAGCTATGGTAATTGAGTCTGCTACAAGTGGTAGAGCCGACGCACAGGGACTTCCTGGCTGGAGCAAAAATGCACAATTCTGGTGGAAAGGTGCCTCTAATGGTACGGAAGTGGTTCTATCTTTCAAAGCTGAAAAAGAACTCACAAAACAGCTTGATATCGCATATACAATCGCGGTTGACTACGGAATTGTTGACGTTTACTTCAACGGCAAACAGATTGAAAAAGACCTTGATCTTTACAATGCGACTCTAAACCGCAAAACTAAAAGTTACAAAAACACAGTTATCAAAAAAGGTAACAACAAACTTAAGTTTGTAATGAAAGGTAAAAATGCTGCAGCAAAAGGAAATATCTTCGGATTTGATTATCTAGAAGTTAAATAACATTCCCCATTAGGGAGTCAATTCATTTTGGCTCCCTTTTTTTTCAAAGGAGAACAGAAAAATGAAAAAATCATTATCAATGATTGCTACGTCACTTCAAGAAAAAGTCGATTATCATAAAAATAATATCCCAAACAGCAAACCGATCGGCTGGATCTCTTCCAAAAGCTATATCAAACAAAATAAACAAAGCTCGTACTAAAAGGCTAAAAACCTCTTATTTATTGATTTTTTAGCGACATGCTTTAACCTTCACTTGTCATGACGACATTCCCCAAGATTAAATTAATAAAAAAAGAGGTTTTTCTATGCGTGCGTTCTGCATTCTTGCCACAACACTTTCCCTGCTGTTGTTCACAGCCTGTTCTAATCTTCACAATCAACGACTCTCCGAACCGAAAGGTCAAGTTGAGCAAACTGTCACACTGGCGACTAATGGTAAAACATCCTACCAAATTGTCATTGCCGAAAAGTATGATCTAAAGACTAAGAAAGCCGCGGAAGACCTTTCGCTTTACCTAAACAAAATCACAGGTGCAACTTTTAAGGTTATGACAGACCACACAAAAACGTCAGACTACGAGCTTTGTGTTGGCGATACCAATCGTTTGAAAAACACAACGGTTGCTGAACTCGGAACTGACGGTTATGAGGTTCGCCAGATTGATCAGACGCTTTTCTTCTTTGGCGGAAATCGCCGTGGTATCTTTAATGCAGTCTACTCATTCCTTGAAGAAGATTTAGGCTGTCGCTGGTATTCTGCAGGCTTTGAAGTGATTCCTAAACAGTCGACACTTTCACTTTCTCCAGTGAACCGTATCTCAATACCAAAACTGAAAGTTCGCGATCCGTTCACCTACGTCAGCTGGAATATAGAATGGGCACTTCGTAACAAAACTCACATTCACATGCCTCGACCAGACCTACCAAAGATTCCAAAGGAACTTGGCGGCGGCGTAAAATATCTTGACGGTTACTTTGTTCACACCTATGCAAGTCAGCTTCCAAAAGAGAAGTTCTTTGAATCGCATCCAGAATACTACATGATGGATCAAACCGGCAACCGTTCGACGCATCAAGTCTGCGAAACACATCCGGAAGTGGCAAAAGAGATCATCAAAAAAGTGCGTAAAGATCTAGCGAAAGATCCATCTACCATGCTAGTAAGTGTGTCAAAAAATGACGGTGGCGGAACCTGTCAGTGCGAAACCTGTAAAACACTAAACGAAGCAGAAGGTTCTGATGCAGCGAGTATGTTGGTATTGGTCAACCGCGTGGCGAAAGATCTAGAAAAAGACTATCCGGACGTGTTGGTGACTACCTTGGCGTATCTTGAAACCATTGGTCTCCCGAAAACCGTTCGTCCACGTTCAAACGTAGCGATTCGTGTCTGCAACAATATCGGCTGGAATCACATGCTTCTAGCAGCAAAAGACGATCCTGAATTCTCCTCACACCTTGAAGATTGGGGAAAAGCTGGCGCCAAAACATTCATCTGGGACTATCAGGCTGACTTTGGTAAATATCTAATCCCTACCCCGAACATGGAAGTGGTTGCAAGCAACATCCGTTACTTCATCGATCAGAATGCGACGGGAATCATGGAACAGGCAAACTACAAAAACAAAGCCCTCGACCGCGAATGGATGCGTTCATGGGTTCAGGCAAAGCTGATGTGGAATCCGGATTTGGATTTGGATCTACTTATTAACGACTTCATCGACGGCTTTTACGGACCTGCCGCGCCGGAAATGCACGAATACAATCAAATGATGAAGCAGCTTGGAAGAGAAAAAGAAGATATGCGCGGCCATCTGATGAACGGTATTCGCATGGAGATTTTCACCAAAGAGTGGTTGCACAAAGCAGAAGCACTGATGAATAAAGCGGAACAGAAAGTGATCAACAATCCGCAATTCCTGAAACATGTACGTGAACTGCATGCCGGAATCATCTTTGCTCTTCTTGAGAAAGGTCCGGAATTTGTCGGCGAACGTTACCTTAGCCTGATTAACAAAATGGAAGCGTACTGCAAACAGGTCAATATCCCAAAACTCCGTGAACATGACGGCACGCTTGAAGAGTACATGGAAAAATGGCAGAACAACTGGATCGATGCAGAACCTAAAATTTCTTCAAAATATACAATTTTCATCGACGCTTTGAACTTTGAAATCACTACTCTGTTCAGCAATGCAAAGATTTACTACACAACTGACGGTTCTGAACCGACACAGCAATCTAAGCGTTACTCAGCGCCTGTAAAAGTTTCTGAAACTACAACCATTCGCGCCGCGGTTTTCGTAAACGGAAAACTTAAATCGACTGCGACACAGAAGTTCGAAAAAGTAGTCCCACAAAAAGCGTTAGCGAGCACGCCGAAGAATGCGGACGAATATGTACGCAACTACTATCTTCCTGAAATTAAAGGCGGTTGGAAAAAAGTTCCTGACTTCAGCAAAGAAAAACCGGTCTCTGTAAAAACCGTCGATTCAATCGAAATCGTCGACATTCCACGCGAAGAGATGTTCGGTGCCACCTTTGACGGATTCATCGAAATTGAGGAAACAGGCATCTACTCGTTCTGGTTACGCTCTGACGATGGATCGAACCTACTGATTAACGGCAAAGAAGTTGTAAACCACGACGGTCTACACTCGGCGGAAAAGTTCAGTAAACGCGGGGACGTCGCATTGGAGAAAGGTTTCCATAAGCTTCACATCGACTACTTCGAAAGCTTTGGTGGCGAAGAACTGTATCTTTACATTCAGAAGCCAAACGAAGAAAAGAAAGGACTTTTTTAGAGGTTAAGGATTTAATCAATAAACATTAATTTAAAACGAGTAATAATTATGAAAAATGTTGCTATCGCTTTTTTTAGTATATCGCTAGCTTGTTCTGCTGTGGAAACAAAGAGTATTAAAGATATTTCAAATGAATCAAAAATTAAACTTTTTAGTCAATGTTTATCAGACAAACTTCCAGAGTTATTCAGTGAAAATAACGGTAAATACCCTGTAGTTAAAAAAGTAGTCGACAAAGGCGTGAAATTTAAAAGTAGTGTTGAACAATACAGTTACCTTACCTTAATGGTCGATTTATTCACTAAAAAAGAATTTAGACAATTGAATACAGAAATAGAATCCACAATAGGTTTTCGAACCGTAATTGGAGATTCATTATCTCAAAAAGTTGTTGATAATTTGGTCGGAGTTTATGATTCAACTAAGCTAATAGAAGAATGGAATAGTGTTGCCAATAGTGCATTTTCCGAGTACCTAATGGCAAAAAAGTTAAATTCAAAAGCATGGGAAGAGAGAGGAAATGACTGGGCATATAATGTTACCAAATCTGGTTGGACAGGTTTTAAAGAATTCAAGAAACAAGCACTTACTCACCTAAAT
Organism: Lentisphaeria bacterium UBA2565; assembly: GCA_002340265.1. Taxonomy (GTDB): domain Bacteria; phylum Verrucomicrobiota; class Lentisphaeria; order UBA2565; family UBA2565; genus UBA2565. Next base: position 23,744 of record DDLT01000202.1, read on the forward strand.
AAATCAATCAAACTTAACAATAGCTTTTCTCCTACTCTTTGTCTGCTAACATCCATTAAAGGGTCAAGTATTGGTGTTAAAGAGTTACAAAACTGGGTGCTTCTGAGTCTTTATATGGACCCGAGCAATGTAAAATCTATAGAGACTCTTTTTCATTTTTCACAACCAAGATGGGGTGGAAGCTTTGAGTTATTAGAAGAGCTTGGTAAAGAATTATTTGCCATTGACCAAGCCATTTCACCTACTATCATTACATTTGGGACTTATATAACCTGCATGCTTGATAGAGAGGTTGGAGTAGGAGAAAATACAGAAGAAAAGATTAAGTATCTCCAAGAATTGGTCAGCCTTTACAATGAAAGGTATCGTCCATGCTATCCAAAGTCAGGTAAGATTTGGAGTCATCCAACTAGCTTAGCTTTTAGTTATAAGCTATACGATTTAAGCAAAAAATACCTTGATTCTGGCCTAAAAGAGTTTCCAGAATCAAGTACGATGAAATATCTGGAAATACTTTATGTTGAAAGAAAGCAATTTACCCAATTTAAAAAGCGTTTTGAGCTTTTAGAAAACTATACCAAAATAAATCCAAAGGATGGGTTGATTTGGTTTAAACTTGCTGAATTAACTCAAGAGAAACCTTTTCTGCAACCTAGTCAGGTGAAAAGGAATAACTATTTGGAGAATGCTACAAAATATCTCAAAAAAGGGTGGAATGTTCGTAAGGTTCAAAATTTTAGAATAAAAACTTTACTTAATAATGGAAAAGTTTCTGAGGCTGAAAAAATAATAGAAGAGTTTGGAATTGTAAAAAATAAAGATTTTGCTAAAAACTGTGGTGCTTTTGCAAAATATTACTACGCAAAAGGAAAACAGCACAACCCTGACAAAGCATGGAAATATTTCATGCTTCCATATACAGTTGACCAATTTGATGTCAATAAAACAGGTTTATCACTAAATGAAATATTAAACCTCGCTATAGATAACAGTCCAGAAAATGCAGAAGAGTGGTACGACTATGCGTGCAAGAGATTTAACTATTATCAAAGAAAATATTATCCACAGGAAGGAATCATTGGCGCATTTAGAAAAACAGTTGAGTCAATTAATGAGGCAACTCCTGAACGAATAAAACACAAAGCTACGTATTACTTGGCAAAAGAGTTGGTTCGAGCAGGTAAGCGAGAAGAAGCAATTCCTTTTTATAAAATGAGTATCGAAGCAGTTCCTGACACATGGAATACAGAAGAACTGGTACGATCTCTCGAATTTGTATCAAAGAAGCAAAAGAAAAAACCACCTTTCTCCGATATCACAAAATATATGACTCTATGTGCAAAAGATATTCTAGCGAATGAGTATCAGTACACCGACAATGGTTTGAAGTATATTGAGAAAGTTATTTATGCGGCATCTCTACAAGAAAAGCATGGTTCAGAACAAGAAGTCGTAACTCTTTTGGAACCGCTTGTAGAACTTGAAGTTCTTACCTCTAAAATGCAGGCAGATGTCAACTTTAGTCTTGCAAAGGCTTTTGCAAAAAACAAACAGTTTAAAAAAGCTGAAGATTGTTCAAAGAAAGTTCTGAAGTTTAGCAAAAACAAAAAGCAAAAGAAAGAAACATCCAAACTTTTGAAAAACTTGAAGGAGTAAAGAGCTTTACGCCAAACTATAAAAAGAACTTTATCTTTACATTCAGAAGCCAAACGAAGAAAGAACATTGGTTAAATAACTAAATAAAAAGTACAACATATGTTAAATAATTTATATAAAGCAACAGTAGCGCTGGGGATTACAGCGCTACTTTTTGGTTGCAAAACCGCTGAAAAATATCCGTTAATGGACGGTTCGACAGAAAACGTCGACTGGCGGCAGGTCGAACCAATTGATACTATACCTCGAAACAATGAGGCGGTTCGTTTCAAAATTACGGGTCAATTTCTACAGACTCCAAACATCATGCGCCGTGATCCGAGCGACGTGATAAAAGTCGACGACACCTACTATGTCTGGTACACCAAAATCACTTCCGAAGCCGTGGGTTATCCTGAAGGCTGGGGCGGAACCGTTTGGTATGCCACCAGCAAGGACGGTCACAAATGGACAGAACAAGCCGAAGCGATTCCGCGCGGACCGAAAGGAAGCTGGCAAGGTTACGGCACTTATACGCCGAACGTAGTCGAGTTTAACGGGAAATATTATCTCGGTTACACTGCGATGCCCGATCCGTTTATCAGAAAATCCAGCCAGGCGCAGATCGGTATTGCCGTCGCCGACTCACCAAATGGGCCTTGGCAAAAAGTGTCAGACCAACCATCGATTGCAGTCGGCGAATCCACTCAGCAGATTGACAGCTTTCTAGTTGACGACACAGTTTTCGTTGTCAACAATGATCTAGTCTATCTCTACTACAAAGGTTTTCCAAAGTGGAAGGATGAAACCGGCAAGAACATGCGTAACAAAGTACACAGCACGTTCATGACCTTTGCCACTGCCGACACGCCGGCTGGCCCATACAAGAAACACAATCAACCGCTTCTGCGCGCCCACGAAATCATCGCTTGGAAAGCGGCGGAAGACAAAATCAACAGCATGAGCATCGGCTGGGGGAAATTCCTTCTATACGAATCGGAAAACGGCATCGACTTCTTTGCGAAAAGTCCGTTAAAACTGGACGATGACAACTTCGGTTTACGCGCCGCCGGATTCTACCGAAAAGATCTGACTGGTAATCACAAACCAGCCCGCCCGAACTGGGGCGTCTGCATGGCAAACGGCGGATTAGCCCGTTTCGAAATCATCTGGCCGAATAATTAAGGTCGTATTACGTGATGCGTGTTACGTGTTACGTTAGATTAATTTTACGTAGCACGACCACGTAGGGGCCGCCCTTGTGGCTGCCCTTAATACGTCGAACCGGGTACCCACGAGGGGCACCCCTACGGGATTATCGCCATTTCCCCAAGCGCGTAGGGGCCGCCCTTATGGCTGCCCTTAATACGTCGAACCGGGTACCCACGAGGGGCCCCCCTACGGGATTATCGCCATTTCCAAAACCGTGTAGGGGCCGCCCTTGTGGCTGCCCTTAATACGTTATCTACCCGCAATATGTTAATTCCATTGCCCATATTGAATAACCAAGAACTTCGGTTACTTTCAATTATCAAATGAATTTTTACCGGCGCAGAGCATAGAGAGCATATTAACGGTCAGAGTTCATAAAGCCCCAAAACCGGACAACATAATCTGTCCATTAATAAGTTGTTAGGTAAAAAAATATAAAATGAGTTCTGTGATCGAAATAAAGTCTATATCAAAAGCTGTGGTATTATCAGACCTTACTGAAAGTATTGGTCATTTTTTTACAGAAGCAGAAGAAAAGATTTTATTATTAAGTCCAAACGGTAGAGAGCTATATCTTGAGTATGATGATTCAGAAAAAATTATTAGAGTAGAATCAAGTTATTCTAATATTTCAGTGGAAGTATGGCTGATTGTGGAAAAACTAAAAGAATATTATGACGGGAAAATATACTTAGATGGCGAAGTAATTCTAGAAGAGAATTCACTGGTCACAAAAAAGATGACTTTATTATCCACATTAACTTTGTGCGTTTTATTTCCCATTTATATAATATTCACCCCAGTATTATTACTTATTATGTTTTTTCGCCTAATAACGAGACTGCTCATAATAAAATATAAAAACTCCTAACAAAGCACTTGTTGAGATGCGTTCACGCCATACACCTCAGCCGTTACTCCACTTTTTGAAACATGGTTTGTTTCATGAAGCCATATCGAACTTATTCTAGAAGATAAAAAAGCCGATGCGGATTCTTCCACATCGGCTTTTGTTATTTTTCATCCTGCAGTCACGTGACGTTTCTACCGCTTTTCATTTTTCACTAACTATCCGAGGTGGTAGGTGACGATCTGGGCGTTGATTTCGGTGAATACCGTTGCGAATTGCTCAGGACAGTTGTCGAGAAGCTTTTGCAGAGTTGCAAATTGCTCAGGACAGTTGTCGGCGACCTTTTACAATCTTGCAAAAAGCTCAGGACAAATCGGTGAGGTAAAGGCAAAGCTGCAAATTGCTCAGGACAGTTGTCGGCAAGCTTTTGCAGAGTTGCATAAAGCTCAGGACAGTTGCGCGGACGTTTTACACCTCTGAAACAAGTTCCCGCCAAACGTCCTTAACCTTCACAAGCTTGAAGACATTCCAAACTATAAGGATTGGTACATCGTCACCTGCCATCTATTGACAAATAAGCTGTTTTGACTTTTCTGTTCCGGAGTATAATTAAACTTAAATGATTTTCAAACAAAATCTTTTGACATTTTAAGGATCAACCCCACTGAAACGTGTAACTCTCTGAACCTACTAACCTTTAAGTTGTAGGGGCATCCCTTGTGGGTGCCCTTTGATTTAGCGTCCGGTAATAAAATTCTAAACTTCTTCAATCTGTGTGATTGCACATCGTCTGTCATCCGTTATCGTAAAATGTTGATTATTTTAATAAACATTAAGACACATTTTAGAGATTATGGAAAAAGACGACACTATTGTTAAAAATCTCCTATTCGGGCTGATCTTCGCATTTATCGCGGCAGGAGCCGTCATTGACGGACCGATAACGGCTTTTACAGAGTTTGCCAAACTTCAAATTGTACCTGCCCGACTGATAAACGATTTTGTTCAAATAGGCGGCATAGGCGCAGCTTTAATTAATGCGGCTCTCGTCGGACTCATCGGCCTGATTCTTATTCTGATTAACAAAGTTAAGATTTCCGGACCGACCTTTGCGGCTGTGCTTACTCTGATGGGATTCGGACTTTTCGGAAAAACGGTACTCAATATTCTTCCGATTATAGCCGGAATTTATCTGGCGGCACGATACGTCGACAAAGAGTTCAAACAGTACATCATCATCGCGCTCTTCGGTACCGCCCTCGGTCCGGTTGTCAGTTTTGCGGCCGTAGAGTTCGGTTTAAGCGGAGTGACTGGAACAATTGCCGGAATGGCTCTGGGCGTGCTGACTGGTTTTATCCTCCCTGCCCTCGCAGTTTCGATGCTTCACCTGCATCAGGGTTTCAATCTCTACAACATGGGGCTGACCTGCGGATTCTTCGGACTTTTCACCAGCGCATTTGTTCTTGCAACTGGTCATAAATACGACAAAGTACTGAATTGGTATGACGGCGGGTCATCTTTTCTCATCTGGCTGGTTCCTGTAATGTCACTGATTTTCATCATCATCGGCTTTGTTTTTGATAAAAAGAATGCGTTCAAAGCGTTCAAGAATATTCAGAAAATACCGGGACGACTACCTTCAGATTTCATGGTAATGGAGTCGATGGAAGGGGCATTGATCAATAGCGGACTAATCGGACTTTTCGGTAGTCTATACGTTTTTGCAGTTGGCGCCGATTTCAACGGACCGGTCATCGGCGGACTTTTAACAATTATGGGATTCGCCGCATTTGGAACAAATTTAAGAAACAGCTGGCCGGTTGTGTTAGGTGTAGCGCTTTCAGCACTTCTGTTTAAATTCGACCTTGCCTCGCCGGGCCCGATTTTGGCGGCGATATTTGTCACTACACTGGGACCGCTTGCCGGAGAGTTCGGTTGGAAAACCGGAGTAATTGCCGGATTTATCCACATGGTAATGGTTTCACAAACCGGAGGCTGGCATGGTGGAATGAACTTATATAACAATGGATTTGCCGGTGGTTTGACTGCGGCACTTATCGTAGCGATCATTCAGTGGTATAAAGCCAACAAGCCACTTGATGCATCAGAATTTTAAATAAAGGAAACGAACTATGCGTAGAAGAAAAGATATTATTTTGCACCTGTTGAGCGAAATCGCCAGCTATATTCTCGAAGGCGATCCGCAGCGTATGGTAGTTTCACTGCATCAGGAAGAAAGCGGACTTCACCTTTGTGTGATTGACTCGAATCAGCATAGCGATGAAGAGATTGCGAAAATGGAAAAGATGCTGAATAGTCAGAAACGCCCGGAACTTGCCGGATATTATGGTGCCATGACTGGCCAGGACCTGCTCGGAGGATCACGTCTCGACCTGCTAGGCTGGCAGATCAAACACGCCGATGTGACACGAGTCGACTGCGGCATTCAAATTGACCTCTGGATGGGTGGCGACGAATTCCAAAGTCACAAATTCACCATCCCGACCAAAGAGTAGAAAGTTTAAACAGTTTTAGAAAAGAGTAGGTTGATTCGGATCGATCTGCTCTTTTTTCTTTTTAGTAGATTTTTTGACTGGTTTTCTCGCTTCTTTTTTTATACCTAAAAGTTCGGCGATTGGAGCAAATGATCGACGATGAATCGGACAAACGCCCTGCTCTGCCAATGCATCGCGATGCTGTTTTGTGCCGTATCCCATGTTTTTGGCAAAACCGTAACCGGGATATTTTTTGTCTGCTTCTACCATGATATTGTCACGAAAAACTTTCGCAACAATACTGGCGGCGGCAATGGACGCGCTCTTGGAATCGCCTTTGATAATGTTCTGCGATGGCAATGGCAGGTTTGGCACTGCTTTTCCGTCTACCAAAATAAAATCGGCTTGGGGCATCAGTTCTTCAACCGCCATTCTCATCGCTTTATGCGTTGCCTGCAAAATATTGAGTTCGTCCACCACTTCATGCGAAAGTTCAATGATGCTGACTTTCACATCTTCGCGTTCAAGAAGAATTTGATTCAACTCTTCCCGCTTTTTGGCAGTCAGTTTTTTCGAATCGTTCAAGCCGGGAATTGTCTCTTCCGCATCAGCAGGAAGTATGACGGCTGCTGCAACGACGGGACCGGCATAAGGCCCGCGTCCCACTTCGTCAACTCCTACAATCTGTGAATAGTTTTCACCAAACTCTTTTTCGTAGGCAAACATATCCATTACACAGAAAAGTCCAGTACAGATTTATCAGATGATTTTACCACTTTCACTTCGCAGGTTTCGCGGAATGCATGACGAGTCCATTCGATAAAGTCAAATAGATAGTTGCTGTCATTATGAACGAGCGCTTTTCCTCGGCGGCTAACATGCGATGGGTTGCAACAGATACCAATGTTGAAGTTTTTCAGCCAAAGTTCGTTTGGTGAACGCTCTTTAATTTTTCGCAAAACTGAACGTAAAGTTTTCTGAACCTTATTGTGAGCAAAGCAAGGTTTGTCGCTATGTTCTCCAACTTCCAACATTTCGGAGGTTGGTACGCGAAGGAATGACTCATTCCAATTTCCCGCATAAAGGTCGATTCCCACTTTGTCAAGAGTTTCTGGAAAAACCGGATTTGTCGGATCAATCCAAACCACATCGTTTGGAGCCGCAAGCTCTTTGCGTTCTCCCCACGCCATATACCAAGTGTGACGATATTGATTCACCTCAGGCGTAAACTCCTGACAGCACATCAATGGTTCACGAACCACTTCTAATCCAGCAGCCGTCGCAAACACTTTATAACTTGCCGCTTCCGGTCCGTAACCAAGACACTGTTCCCAGCGCCAAACATCAAAACCGGTTCCGACTTCAAAGACAAAACCTTTTTTGTTTTCAAAGACAATTGAAAGTGGCGGACGATGCCAGTGACCAATCATCACGCGTTCATCATCTTTCACTTCCGGAATTTCAAAAGTAGATGGCTCTGCACCTTCCTGAAGATGACGAGGCGCCGGAGTCAGGTGATAACGCGTCCATTTACCGGGAAGTTTAAACGAACCGATACCAAAGTGACGCTTCACGACTGTTCCATTGTGAAACTTCACGTCTGTGGTCATGCGTACATATTCCGGCTGATAAATATATTTATGATTAAAGTGAATCTCCGAACCAATTGGTAAGAAACCTTCCATTTCGACCACATTTGTTCCACTTTTGCTGTAACCTTTACTATGACGGACCACAGCGGCATTGTCGCGGCGGTCATCCACATAAGTCGAAAAACCTTCAGCAATCACTTCACCTTTATATTTAATAAACATCGGTCCGTCCACACAATGACGATCATGAATCACCGACATATTCTCAAACTCTATATCAAAACTATCTCTTTTTTTCTCGAGCATAACAAAATCCTAAATAAATCAACCAACTAAGGTTATCCAAATCATATAAACGTAGAGACGCACGGCGTGCGTCTCCATAATGCGCTGTAAGCTAACGTAATTTTTGAAATTTAAAAGCATCAATGACTTTTGATTAGAAATGGCAGATAAAAACCACCAAAAGCACCTAGAAAAGAAAAAAGAGAATTAGGAAGGAAGCAGTTTAAGTTTAAAATCGCAAACATCAGTATAACTCCATAGCTTCCAGTCATAGTTGTGAAGAAACTGGTAAAGACCGTGTCGGTAAATGTGTGAACAGTATGATTCTTTATAAAAGCGCCACCGCACCACACTGCAAGAGTTGCCACTGCAGGAACACCGAGAAAAGTAGATACATCATCAGACAAGCGTAAAAGCACAATCAGTGCAATCGCCGCAATCATGCAAAGCAACTGTACTAACACTCTTCTAATATTCGGATGTCGGTAAGTCATCATATTAATCTCTATAAGCTAAAAGTTCCTATTAGGCTATAATACGATTTCTAAAAAACCTTCTTACTAGTGATAAGTTGAAAGTTCCTTTAACAACTTAACAATCTTCTTATCATATTTAGGATCGGATGCCCATTTCTTAGTTAACCCCTGCACCGTCGGCGCACTTCCCCTTTTTACATAGTTAAAGCGAGGGTCGACACATTGCTGACGTAGTCGAGAATAACTGGCATAAGCTTTCAAATGTTGAATATGCGCTCTAACTCCGGTTCTAACCGATGGGAAACTCGCCCCCTTTGCTCCGCCATCAAGTGCACCAAGGCCGCAAAAGTTATTCTGCTCTATAGAAACCTGACCGCCGAAACGAAGCCAATTTGTCTCTAGACACATCTGAACAAAAGCAATATCCGAGTTAACCCCCTCCTTATAAGCCTCGGTCACATACGCCTTGGCGATAAAATTGACACTTTTGGTCGTCACATTTTTGTTCCGACTTTTCAGAAAACGGCCAAGTTGAGCAGGTGTTGACTGCCCCTTACTCATAATTTTGGTTTCAACACTAAAATATTCACAACCTGTCATCAAAACCATGACAGAAATAAAAACAAAACGCATAACAGCCTCCCCCTTAATCACTTAATAAAGACTTTTTAACCTATCAAATTAGCCTCAAACTGCAACTCAAAAACCAAAAAGAACCGCCTCAAAACAAAAAAGATTAAAAACTTCAAAAAAACGGTTTGTAAATCAGAAATTTTTCCGCATTTTAGAAGCCCGTCACGAACGAGGCGACATCAACAAAACAATTTAAAATGTTTTAAAGATGAAAGTTTTAGAAATCAATTTTGAGTTCAAAAACAAGTTCTAA
>DDLT01000202.1:33265-34181 GCA_002340265.1 Lentisphaeria bacterium UBA2565
CAACTTTATGTTGTAAGTGCAAATTAACCTTGTCTTTCTTTAATAACACAATTGTGTTTATGAGTTTGTTGAGAAATCAACGACCCTAACGAAAGGCTAGGAATTAAATTATCTTTAACATTCTTTTGAATGTTATCATAAATTTTATGATGGAGAGTTTGATCCTGGCTCAGATTGAACGCTGGCGGCATGGATTAGGCATGCAAGTCGAACGATGAACTCTAGCTTGCTAGAGGAATTAGTGGCGAAAGGGTGAGTAACACGTGAGTAATCTGCCTTCAACTCGGGGATAGCCTTTGGAAACGAAGATTAATACCGGATGTGAAGTTTAAATCGCATGATTTTAACTTTAAAATTTTTTGGTTGGAGATGGGCTCGCGTCCCATTAGCTAGTTGGTAAGGTAACGGCTTACCAAGGCAACGACGGGTAGGTGGTCTGAGAGGATGGTCACCCACACTGGAACTGAGACACTGTCCAGACTCCTACGGGAGGCTGCAGTCGAGAATCTTCCGCAATGGGCGAAAGCCTGACGGAGCAATGCCGCGTGAATGATGAAGGCCTTCGGGTTGTAAAATTCTGTCACCTGGGACGAAATTTGACGGTACCAGGAGAGGAAGTGACGGCTAACTACGTGCCAGCAGCCGCGGTAATACGTAGGTCACGAGCGTTAATCGGATTTATTGGGCGTAAAGGGTCCGCAGGGGGTTTTATAAGTTTGACGTGAAATGTCGAGGCTCAACCTCGAAACTGCGTTGAAAACTGTAGAACTAGAGTATCGGAGAGGAAAGTGGAATTCCTGGTGTAGCGGTGGAATGCTTAGATATCAGGAGGAACATCAATGGCGAAGGCAGCTTTCTGGACGATTACTGACCCTCATGGACGAAGGTGTGGGTAGCAAACAGGATTAGATACCCT
>DDLT01000333.1 GCA_002340265.1 Lentisphaeria bacterium UBA2565
TTCACCCGCATGAACTAAGCGGCTCAACCTGCCATAGCATCAAAGCGTATCAAAATGGCGAAGAAATCGGCACCGCCTACTACAGCAGTGTCCTAATGCCCGAAGACGACTAACGAAGTTAGTATATTATTCAACTTCGTTGACGACGAAGCTTCACTACTGAAAAGTGAAGAATGAATGGGAAAAAATAGTTAGACGTGGTGAGTGACGCAACACTCATCACGCATAACGAAACACGAATAAAAAATACTCACGCAGAGACGTCCCAAATGGTCAGGATGCGGCACAAAGAATGACGAAAATCACCTCTGCGTGATACTTAAAATTGAAACCTTACGCCTTGTGCCAAACGGCTAAGGCCTTAAAAATTGGAAATTTTTAGAAAATGAGATTTATAAAAATGAAAATAAAATTAATTTTGATGGTGTTGCTTTTGAGTATTTTAGGAACCGTTAGTTTACATAGTGCTTCAAATTGTAAGTCTAGTTTCGGGAATTTTAGCATATCTGTCACTGGTGATGATTGGGCTATTCCTGGTCAATCAAAAACCTTTACCGGATCACACACTAATCCCCCTTCAATGACATTTAACCAAGAATATAATTGGGCATGGGAGGATGAATCTGAAGATGGAACTAAGTCAGTTACCGTAACATTTCCTAGTGATGCTTCAGATGGAGACGAAGTTGAAATAACTGCAACATTAAATGCACCTCATGTATATGATGGTTGCTCCGCTACTCATACTGTTACTATTTGTGATCCGAGTGGTGGCATTTCTACTTGGACTAAAACAAAAGATGTACAGGGTAGCTTTGATTTGGGTATTCCCGGAGCTATTTCTTCTAAAATTGGTTGGGATTTGTCTGTTAGTGGAGACATTAACTATGAGGAATATAGTGGAGAATGTCCTTGCCCAAAGGATGGCTCTGTTAAAGGAACTAAGAAAAAACTTAACGGTGCGAGTATAAGCTGTACAGTTGGGAAAACCTGGAAAAAAAACTGGGGAACTGTTACTATTGGAAAAGCTCGTATCCTTGAAATTACTGCTAGCTTAAGCGCTGACGCATCGGTGACAGGAACTGTTGACGTGTCTGCTAGTGGAGAAGAGATTGATGCTTCAAACTGTAAGGGAGTTGATGACTCTTCAAGCGGAACTGGAAGTATAGGAGCTTCTGTTACCGCTACTGCCACAGCCAAAGCAACTTCATGCGTCAAAGTTTTTGGTATCGGCCCTTGTGCTAGTTTAGCTGTTAATGGAACGCTTAAACTCTCTGCAAGCGTGTCAGTGACGGAAACAGATGGTAAATATGAATATGAGGGACTTACGACTTCTACGACATGGAGTATCACTGCTTCTGTGACTGACAGTGATACTCAAAAGACTGAAAAATCTACATTTAATTAAAAAAGATAAGTTATGGAGAACTTTAAAAGGGACTCCATGACTTAATAATGGGAGACTAAATGATGATAAAATATTGTTTGATTATTTTATTCGGTATTAATCTTTTTTCTTACGGGGCAGATTTATTCAAGGAAACTGTCATTCCACTTTATATGAGTGTGGGAGATTCTTCTTTAAACATTAACGGCCTTGATATTAAATCATATTTCTCAATAAATGGAGAAATAAAGAACTACAATATTACCTTTGCAGAGTTGAGAAACAAAAAAGATAAGTCTGAATTTGATGTAGCTTTTCTGAAGACGGTCGACATTATTAATTCTGGAGCATCAGACAGGGCTGAAGAGGTTATGGATGTGAGCCTTTTTGCATCAGAGGAAGAAATGAGAAATGAGATTGATACATTTCATGCTTATTATAAGATTAAGGAAACCCATAAAGTTTTATTTTGCACTAAAGTTGGAGGAAGGTATACTTATTATATAGAAATTGAAAATAAAAATATCCCAGCTCCATCTATTGGAGTATTTGAAAAGAGGAAGAACCGTGTGGTTTATAGAGCTGAATCAAAATCTACAAGGGCGGGCGAAGAAATCTATCAATTTTGGCTGTGGCAAAGTATGAGGTATACCAAATCTGGTGATTTAACGAGAAACAAATTTAAACGTCAATCGAATTTTTCGGCCCAGATAAAGTTGGAGGATGACTATGAAGTTTCTTTGGATTTTGACGGCACCATATACCCTTATTTAGATTTTCGCAATTATGATGATACAATTGATGAAGTTGCTAAGCTTGCTTTAAACTATTGGAGTACTCTTGAAAATGAACCTTTTGAAGAGGTGGAGAAGTTATATTTACCTGAGTATAAAAGATTTTTTAATGATAAGAATTTTGTAGACAAAGCTTTCATAGACGATGCTCGTTTTATTTTAAAGCAAAACCCAAAATTGATGTTTATCTTTCATTTCAAAGACTTACATGTGGCGGTCTTTAAAACCGATTTTAAGCATTATAAAACTGTTACAATTTATAAAAAGAATGGTAAAAATTATTTAACTAATTTCTGCGATGCTACTTTTTTTAAACGTTTATTCGAAAGAAAGCAGACATTCATTGACTCGTTTATTGTACCTGTGGTTGAAAAGAAAATAAAAGAAGAGTTTGGGGAGTAGAATGAAAAAGTTTATTAAATCGAAAGTTTTAATTATTGTAGCATTACTATCAAGCTGCTGTTTTGCAACAGTGGAGTTCTCAGATAGTGAGTTAGAGTTTAAGGGGCTTATCTTAAATAAAACTAATACGATAAAAATATCAATTATGAATAACTCCGAGCAGTCTTACACGGATGTTGAAGTTCGCCCCACATGTGAATGCTTATCATTTACAGAAGGGACGTTTTCAATTAACGCAAATTCGCAGAAAGAACTCACTCTGGTAGCAAAAAGTAAGAAAGCCTATCAGGCGTCAAAAATCTTTCTAGTTGCTAATAAGAAAGTTTTGTCATCTGTTCAGGTTACGACTTATTTTGAACCTGAAATTGGATTAAGCTTTTTTCAAAGGAACTCTTTTTTCTTAGGAAGAAAGAAGAATGATGGGAGTGCGAAGGTAAAGCCATTTGAATTTACTTTTTGCGATAAGAACAGTACCAAGGATGCTAAATTATTAGAGCTTAAACTTTCTTATGATCAAGAACTTCTTGTGCTTGAAACCAAGAAGGAAGTTTTGAAAAAAGGTGTAAAGTGGACCGTTATGCCAAAGTTAACACCTTCTGTTGGGGTGGGGAAGTTTGATCAAGATATTTACTGTTTGATTACAGATGGTGATACTGTTAATGAAAAGTTTAAGCTAAATATATACGGCGAAATTCTTCAGTCTGAAAATCAAAAAGTAATACCTCTCTATTCACAGCACCCTAAGTCTCTTACATTGCAAAAGCCACCATTTGAAAAATATGATTTGAAAACAAATCTTGCTAAGATAATAAATGTTACTATGACTGATGAGCAAATAACAATTCATTTTGAAAAAGGCATAGCTGCGAATGAAGATAGTTATATTCTTTTGAGTGATAAGGAAAATGAGGAAACCTTTATAAGGTATAAAGTGCTGAAATAGGTGGTATATGATTTTTATCTCATCTTATGCTTTAAGAAAGAGTATTGATTTTAGTGTCTCTTAAAATCTTATAAAATATATCTAGTTGGCTGTTTGCTACTTCGTTTGCTGGATGTCATTGGCAAACAGATTAGATATGAAAAAAACAGTTACTCTTTACAGAAGCTATTTTAGTCGCTTCATGTAAAACGAGTGACTCGGTTTACCGAGCCTTTCTTTATGCTATTTTCGAAATGAACAATAAACACGTTTATGTTAAATATTTAAATACCTAACGTCCCACGTGAGTGGGACAACTTTGGCGACTTATTATCCAAACAACTAAGCAAGAATACACCTACCTGTCCGCCGGAGCGACGCGTAGGAGGGACCAACTAATATATGAAAAAACATTTAATAATCGGTGGAGTATTTGTCACGGCTTCAATTCTTTGGCTGAGCATTGACCGCACGACGTATTCACCAGAGCTGAGAGAAAAGAAGTCGAACTTTTCGACTTTCTCGATAAAAAATATATTGAATAAGCCGAGAAAATATCGAGTTTCAAATGATCGTATCTCCGGCACATCTTTGACTCAGCAAGAACTAATTGCCAAATTTGATCTGTCAAAACTTTCGCCTGAACTTTTGATGATTGCCGGAATCACCAAAGACGGTAAGAAGCTATCGTACAACGATAGAATGGATGCGATTGAATCCTTGACGAAAACTTTGGATGCGGAATCTATAGACTTCCTAAGAGCATTTCTACGTATTCCTTTTTCTGAAGAGACTGGGTTGACCGCCATCGGCTACAATGCGGTGAAAAACGATGTACTGGAAGTTCTGCTACGTCAGGATGTACTAATAAACGGCCTCGGCAATGACCTTGTGGAGATGTTCAGAGCATCGGAAAGTGATGACATGTGGCGTGATTACAGCGTCCAGTTTATGGCAGACTATTATACGCAGGCAATTAAGACTCAGAATTCGAACAACATGCAGTTGGTGGAGTCTGACCTTGCTCAGATAGAGTCTGCCTACTTTGCAGGTTTGAATGAGACCAATCTTACTGTGGCGGGAACGGCTCTTATCG
>DDLT01000062.1 GCA_002340265.1 Lentisphaeria bacterium UBA2565
AGGAGTTAGAGGCTAGGAGTTATTGCTTCTCTCTTCTTACTAGATAGGAGCTGTCACTTCTCGCTTCTTGCCTCTCACTTCTCCCTAGATAGGGGATAGGAGATAGAAGTCTTGTTTATTTCTCTCTTCTTACCAGATAGGAGTTGTTACTTCTCGCTTGATACGAATGACGTTGAACTATGCTCTTTAAACGTCCTCGAAGAGGAACAATTCTCAATAGCCCGTGGTGACCGAAGGGAACCTCGGGTATTAGAGAAACGATTTAGGTGTCCTCGAAGAGGGCGAATTATCTTAGTTCAACAGCATTGGCTAGGAACTGAGCAATTTGTTCACTTCTCGCTTCTTGCTCCTCTCTTCTCACCTTAAAAAAAGGACGTGTCGAAAAGATGCGTCCTTTTTTATTTTTAGATGAATTACTGAACGAGCTGAAGCTTCGGCCTGTTTTTCAAACTAAAGCATGACCAAAAGTCAGAATCCCTAATACAAACCAACTAATCCAGGCAATGCACCAAATACATAATTTTATTGTGTCTTTCTTTTTGCTTTCAGTCTTTATAAATTGAACAGCAATCCCAAAAAACAATATTGGTAATGCAATCTTTAATACGCTAAGTGAGAACTCTAAGCAACACCCTTGGAATTCTCTCGCAATAGCTCCAATCATAGGACCCGTTATTGACCCTAATGTTGTCAGTAATACATTTTGTAGGTAGTTTGTTTTATCTGCCCCTAAGCTGACTAATATTCCAATAATTACAGTAAAAGTTACGTAAATTATGGCGAATGATTTTAGGTGTTTTCTATTCATATTTATTCCCCTAAAAAGCTCAATCGACTCCATAACTACTTTTATAGTTATTTAATTCTAAATAAGTTTCATACCAGAATTTAGATACGTCAGATACGGTAAGAAGTAATTCTTCTACATTGGCACTTTCGATATAAACCTTGTTTCCATCTATTGCTAAATTGAGTCGTTTTTGTTTTAATAATTTTTCGCAGTCTTTACGATATTGTGATTCTCTCTTTATAGACCAACGCTCTTTGTTGACTGAAAATTCCATATTTACTTTTTTTTAGATAATGTTTGAGCTGTGTAACTAGCTGATAAAGGAGGGACGCGATACTCCAATCAAGTCCACACCAGCGATTTGATATATTAATTTTTATTTCTTCGATTTTTTATTACATCAGCCATCGTTAAGCACAATGCAACTGGGGTTAATGCAACAAGTATTATGCATGCTGGTAAAATAACGATAAATATTAAAGATGCTCCTTTAAGCCCATTTGAATATAAATGCGGATAATCAAAAATTAAACCAGCAATACTTACCGCCAGACTAATAAAGGTAATTGCTATTATTAACCGAAAAAGTAACCATCCAATTTTTTTTACAGTCTTATTCATAATTTTTTTTTTTGGATAACAATTTATTAGTGGATACTTCTTTTTAGAGTTTGTGTCCGGTTATTTTACGGCTTTAGACTCTTTCCTTTCGCCCCAGTTCTTGAACTTTTGTTGACAGAAACCGTTTTGTTTAGGTCATGATAGTGGCCTTTTTCTCTTATGCAATTGGATTTCGGTTAAAGGTTTATAGGTTCAGGTTGGCCAGTTATAAGGTGGAAGGTCAAACTGTGTGGTGATAAACCTGTTAGCGGTACATGGTAAGCGGTGAACAGTTTTCTGTATAATCTGTGTTCCCCGTGCTCTCCGTAGTGCCTCCTGTCCAAACAAGTGCTTTTTTCTCGTTTTTTGTTTAAAAATTGGTAAGCGGTTTGCAAAGTTCGGTAGACTGTGATCCGTGATCGATGATTCCGGGCGCAAATTTGCTATTTAAATTTCACATCGTAAAGATTCGTCTTTTTTTTGTGTTTTGTGTTAAACAAATCGTATATTTTGAGTACTTTTTAACGAAGTCATATATTTCGTACAAATTACGCATATCTACTAATAATTATTGAAGGAGGATTTGATGAACAAGTTTGGATTACTTAGCTGTGGTGTCGTGGCAATGACATCGCTTGCAATGGCTGAGAACAAGAAGCCGAACATTATTCTAGTAATGGCTGATGACCAGGGCTATGGCGATTGCGGATTCACTGGGCACCCTTTCGTGCTTACACCTAACCTTGATGCGATGGCAAAAGACTCTGTCGTTTTTAATCAATTTTACGCCGGCTCACCTGTTTGTTCCCCGACACGTGCATCGGTAATGACTGGACGTACAGCAATGCGTACCAATATTCTTAATCACGGTCACTACATGCGTCCGCATGAAAAGACACTTGCTGAAGGTCTTAAAGATGCCGGTTATGTGACAGGTCACTTCGGTAAATGGCATATCGGTTCAATTCAGCCTGAAAGTCCAACAGCTCCAGGGAAAATCGGTTTTGATGAGTCTCTGACTGGTATCAACTTCTTTGATGTTGACCCTTATCTTGCCGAAAATGGTGTGGTTAAGAAGTTCAAAGGGCAGGGTACTGAGCTTGTAACTACTGCTACAATCGATTTCTTGAAGAAACATAAAAACAGTGACAAACCGATGTTTGCCGTGACATGGTTCCCAGCGCCACACGATCCGTTCAAAGAACTGCCGGTTGCTTTCGAAGGCTCTGCAGATCTTTACAAAAATAATGATGTAGGACACCTTCGCGGTTACTTCCTTGAAATTACACTTCTTGATCAGCAGTTAGGTCGTCTGCGTAAAGCGCTTCGTGAAATGGATATTGCCGACAATACAATCGTTTGGTACTGTAGTGATAATGGCGGACTTGATAAACGCACTTCCGGTGGACGTGCTAAGAAGGGAAGTATTTACGAAGGCGGACTGCGTATTCCTTCACTTCTAGAGTGGCCTGCAAAGTTGAAACACAAAGAGATTAACGTACCGGCAGTGACTTCCGACATGTATCCAACATTGATGAAGATCGCAGGTGGCAAAGTTGAAAACCAGCCTAGACTTGACGGTGTAGATCTTTGGAACGTAATTGAAGGTAAGCAGAAAACACGTCCGGCGATGGGTTTCTGGCATGGGTTTACAGGTGGTCAGCCATGTTGGAGTGATGTAATCATGAAAGATGTCATGGAGTTCCAGCAGGGTAAAGTCAAGAAGAACAAATGGCAGAGCCGTATTATGAAGACTGTCGACAAGTTCCCTAAGCATGATAAGACAAAACTAAATGGTCATGCGGCATGGAATAAATGGCCTTATAAACTGCACCATATCTTAAATAAAAAAGGTAAAGTGAAAGTAGAACTTTACAACTTGGAAAAAGATCCAATGGAGACGAAGGACCTTTCTCAGACAGAAAAAGAAGTTACTGCTGAAATGCTGAAAGAGCTAAAAGCATGGCAGGTTTCAGTTCTGGAAAGTATGGAAGGAAAAGATTACGAGACTCTAGAAATCAAGTAAGCATTCCATTCTGATATTTATACTTTCATAAGAATGCAAATAAATCTA
>DDLT01000005.1 GCA_002340265.1 Lentisphaeria bacterium UBA2565
GAATCTTACGTAGCGGGGAATGATACATGGAATGAAAATGATGATACTGAAGAGTGCGCTGGTGCGTTGGATACAATGTTGATATCGCCAGAGTTTATAGAAGATGATGAACATTCCCAGTCCGTTTTTTCATTTGCACCTGGTGAAGGTAACAAACCACTGAGTATTTTCAAAGACAAGAATTGTGAGGAATTAGCATATCCAGGTATATTTTGTGGTGAGGCAAGAGCTGAAAATAGTGCACGAGATGTTCCAGTATATTACAGTGATATTTGTAAATCTGAACTGAGACGGTCTGATAGAAGAGCTAGTATGTGCATTGAAAACCTATTTTTTAAAGTAAAAAAATTACAGATGAAAATTCTATTGGGTAAGTCGCAAGTTGCCCTTCGTAAACACAAAACTAAAGGCCAAAAAATAACTGCTGGAGATTTAAAAAAGGATGGAGCACTAGAGAAGTTATGTTATTCAGATGATGGGTATAGATTTTTAAGAGCACTAAGGGGGTCCCCTCCGTATTTTGAGAAGGCTAAGAAGGATTTATTTGCAATGATTAGGCAACTGGGGCCGGCCACACTTTTCTGTAGTTTTTCTGCAGCAGAGACTAAGTGGAAGCACCTTCTTAGAATCCTTGGGAAATTGATTGATAAAAAAGAGTATAATGACGAGGAGTTAGGCAATTTCACCTGGGAAGAAAAGACGAGGCTTATTCAGAGTGACCCAGTTACTTGTGCACGACACTTCGATTACCAATTTCAGCAGTTTTTCTTAAAATTTCTGTCAAGTAATTTATCGCCCTTAGGAAACATCGAAGACTGGTTTTACCGAGTTGAATTCCAGCAACGTGGTTCGCCTCATATACATATGCTTCTGTGGATTAAAGGTGCTCCTCGATTTGGTGTGCAATCAGATAAAGAGGTTGTTGACTTCATTAATCAGGTTATAACATGTAGTAAAGCAGCAAATGACGTTACTTTGTCCGAGTTAGTAATACGGCAGTATCACAGTCATTCCCAAACATGCAAGAAGAAAAACCGAATGGTGTGTAGATTCAACTTTCCACAACCACCTATGCGTAATACAGTTATTTTATATCCATTAGAAGATGATATTGCTGCCAGTGAAAAAGAAAAGCATAAAGGAGAATTTCAAAAACTTCATGAGAAACTTAATGATATGAAAGATGGAGGGGACATATCATTTGATGATTTACTTGAAAAATTAGGTGTTTCTGAAGAAAACTATATCCTTGCTATACGAGCATCACTAGTGACAGCAACAATTTTTTTGAAGAGAAATCCTAATGAGTTAAGATTAAATCACTATAACAAATCATGTCTTCTAGCATGGAGAGCAAATATGGATATTCAGTATGTTTTAGATGTGTATGCTTGTGCTATGTATATTGTTTCTTATATATGTAAAGCTCAACGAGGTATGAGTGAACTTCTAAGGGTTGCGTGCGAGGAGGCCAAAAGTGGGAACTCTAGTGTTAAGCAGCAAGTAAGAGATATTGGAATAAGTTTCTTAATGCCGTTGAAATTTCTGCACAGGAAGCTGTTTATCTTGCTTTGCAATTGCCTATGAGACGATCGTCACGTGAAGTTGTGTTTATTCCAAGTTCTCCACCAGATGAACGAATCCAACTTTTGAAATCACTTGATCAAATCAAAGAAATGGAGGATGAGTCAGAGGAAATAGAAACTGGTAGTCTCATTAAAAGGTATATTGAAAGGCCGCATAGTTTGGAGAATGTAACTCTAGCGGATTGGGCTGCATGGCATGATATGAAGAGTAATGGTAAAAATATTCATCAAAGTCCTGTAAACGGAAGACAACGATGGATTGCTACTGGAAACACAAGACGAAGATAATCTTGAAGATGATTATGAGAGTCGAAGTGATGAGTCAACTAAATTGAAAACGCGAAGTAAAGTCATCAAAAAGCGAGCAAAATGTAGGGTCATCAGAAGTGTATGGTTCAATAAAGAAGTTGATGCGGAAAAGTACTTTAGAGAGTTGTTGTTTCTTTTCAGTCCGTGGAGAGACGAAGGACGTGATATTGAAAGTTTTAGGCCATTTGAACAGAGATGCCGTGAAATTAGTGAACAGATTAATAGCCAACTAGCAGAATATTGCCCGTATAGTTCCCAAATTGATGAAGCAATGCTTAATATGACAGACACTGATGACAATAACATGTGGGATTTAATGGCACCTAACACACAACATAGAGAATTAATTGATAGCTCTCATAGCATACGGGAAACTGGCCATGATTTAGATAATGGTGATCAAAACTATGATCTTTCTGATGATCTTGGAATTCCTTCTTGTTCAGTTGTGGATCAGGACACAATTTGCAATGAAATATCTGATGATGAATATCGCCAAGCTGTACGTTCTCTGAATAACGAACAATTAGTTTTTTTCTATCATATTCTGCATCTTCTTAGGACAAGTGATATTGCTTTTTATTGCTTTCTCAGTGGCGGTGGAGGAGTTGGGAAATCTCACGTAACAAAAGCACTGTACCAAGCAGCAGTTAAGTGTTTAAATACAAATGTAGGTGATGATTTTCAACAAATAAAAGCTCTTATTCTCGCGCCAACAGGAAAAGCAGCATTTAATATCCGTGGTTGTACAATTCATAGTGCACTGTCTGTACCTGCAAATCGTTCATTGTACAGTTATCAAAGATTAGATTCTAGTAGGCTAAATTCATTGCGTAATAAGCTAGGAGGTTTGAAAGTAATCTTTGTCGATGAAATTTCTATGGTCGGAAATTCTCTGTTTAACGTTCAGTTAAACAAAAGACTACAAGAAATCAAAGGAGTGGATAGTGATTTTGGAGGGGTCAGCATAATTGCTATTGGAGATCTTTTTCAATTAGAGCCAGTTTTTGATGGTTACGTTTTTGAAACATTAAAAGGTTCTTATGGTGCATTAGCAACAAACTTGTGGAAGAAACATTTTGCTATG
>DDLT01000027.1 GCA_002340265.1 Lentisphaeria bacterium UBA2565
CATGATATTTATGAAGAAGACGAGCCGCATCCTGAAGCGTCGAACCCGCCTGCACAACTCCCACTTGTGGACGCATAATGTCACGAGCCAGAATATCATTATTGACTTCAACACCGCTTTCATCCAACTTCTTCCAAACTTTAGCGAAATCATCAGTTTCAAGCATCAATCCGCGAACCTCTTCCGGCATCATAAAGCGCATAATCGCCGCCCTCGCCTGCAAAAGTGTGTTTGCCTTTGACTGACTAACCAAATTCAGCACAAAAAAGTGGGTCGGTTGCTGATCCATACTATCAAAATCAGACCCTTCACGACAAATCCCAATTGCCATATAAAAACCGCGAACCTTCGGAAAACGTGCATGTGGAAATGCGAAACCTTCGCCGACCGCAGTCGACTGCTGACGTTCGCGAGACAAAAGGCCTTCCATCACCTCTTCGCGTGTCACCTCTTCATTTCCAAGTCCCTGCTCTTCGTAAAGCACATCCACAAGTGCAGAGAGAATCTCCTCCTTGCTCTTATGCAATCCATCGATTTCCACAATCGACTTCTTCGTCACAATCTGACTTACCTTCATAATAACCTCAAATATATGAATAAAATTTCAGGCGTAGCCCATTAGGCCAAAATCACCTTTTAAACTGCAAAGTCAGCAAAAATACAACATCCAAACCTATTATCAACAACAAAACCGTAACAAATGTCAACAAACCGTAACAAAGTTAAATCTTAGCTATTAGGTGGTAGGAGTTAGGTATTAGTTGTGAGTTGTTAGGGATCCACGATTATCCATCAATTTAAGTACTTCTTAAATGTGTTATCGGATATCTCCAAAACCCTTGCTGCTTTGCTTTTATTACCGTCACATTTTTCGTAGATGCGCTTCACATGATATCGCTTTGCAGTTTCTAGTCTGTCATCAGGCAACTCCGTGGGATCTTCTAACATTAACTTATGTTCCCGAATTAACTTGTTGTAATCGTGAATATCCAAGATATTGGCGCGATCAAGTATATTCTGAAGTTCTCGTACATTTCCCGGCCAACTATAACTTTCCAGTTGTTCTAACTGACTTGGTTTAAGTTGTCGATAATTCATCCGGATTAAGTAATCTTTGGCGATTGATGATAAGTCCTCCAGGCGTTCACGTAGAGGAGGAACATGAATGTTTATTGTATTCAAACGATAAAACAGATCCTCTCTAAAAGCGCCGTCTTTAACCATTTGAGGTAGATTGCGATTTGTTGCTGCAAGTATACGAACGTTTACTGATACCTCCTCTTCGCCCCCCAAACGAAAGAAACGATTTTCCTGTAAAGCGCGTAAAAGTCCAGCTTGTGCATTTAAAGAAAGCTCTGCCACCTCATCTAGAAAAAGAGTGCCTTCATCCGCCAACTCAAATGCACCCTGTCGTTGCTTTTCAGCACCTGTAAACGAACCTTTCTCGTGCCCAAAAAGTCGACTTTCAAGCATTTGCGGTGATAGGTCAGCACAATTAAATGCTATAAACGGATTGCAACTTCTATCAGAATAACGATGAATCAGTGTCGCAATGGTTTCTTTTCCTGTTCCGGTTTCACCAGTTATTAAAACACGACAGCGACTTTCCTCCCCTACCCGTCTTACCAGCTTACGAGTTTCCTTTGTCCATTCACTATTACCTTTCAGTTCACGATAACTAAACTGTTCAAACTCTTTTATTATTGCGTGCTGTTTGTCTGAAAGTGGTTTTTTACCGGCCACTGTTTTCAGGGCATTACTAAACGAAAGATCATCTTGAACTGTGCGATATCGAAACGATGCAGCCTCAATTAAAGCGACAGCCCACTTCTCAGATGGATCCAGTTTATTAGAAGGACGATAAAGTCTTTTTAATCTAGTAACATCAGCAAAATTTTTTCTAACCTGAAAGTAATCAGAAATCAAATCACAAAAATCAGCATTCTCATCAATAATCGTTTCAGAAAATAGCCCCTGCAAATTAACTCCCAAAGAATTTGGAACTGAATACACACTAATCCAAACAACCCTTACTCCACGTTTTTTTAAAATCCGTACCGCTTTTGACAATAGATGCGGGTTTCCACTCAATGCCACTCCAAGAATCACAACCTCCTGTGGTAACGAACCATTAGTCTCTGCCAACTCTGCCAACAGTTCAGGAAGTCGTCGTTTGCTAACACCTTTTACAATAGAATCTGGAAACTTTGTCAACGCAATCATCGCAGGAACTGCATATCCGACTGACCAACCTGTCAAAATCAACTTCTTCATAAAAACACCTCATCAATTTTTGATAACTACTAATCATTTTTTAACACATAAAAACATAATTATTTAATCAGTGAGTTCAACTGCATATGAAAAACAAACTTGGCACACTCTTTGCGGTAATATTTTTTACCAAATAAAGGGCGACGGCTCAGAGCAGGTTGTCGTTCTTCAAATAAAATGCTCAAAATAATAAAACAAGGAAAGTAACAATGGGAAAAACTACCTACGCAAAATGCAAGCAGTGTGAAACGGGATCAATGATCAAGAAAAAGAAATATGTACTTGGTGCCGGTGGCGCTATTCTACGTTTCTTTTTAATGGTTCCGGGAATAATAATGTTAATCATCGGACTTTCCGGTTTAACTGGCTCCGCTAAAATGGCCAGTGAACTAGATTCAGAAACAATGCTCACAAACTGGCGACAAGAGGCTCGACAAAAAGGGTTAACCAACGAGATGATTGCTGACATCGAAAATGATGGCGAGCTAAACTATGGGAAGCAAGAGTTAACTCCGAAATCCTTGTCCATAATTGAAGCATTAGAAACTGATTTTGTTGTAATCGAATCCGGCATAGCCGAAGGCGTCGCAGGTGGTGCCGCAGCAGTTGGAGGAGGACTGAGTTTTATCCTGATTATATTTGCATTAGGAATGATGGCATTTGGTTTCATCATTGGCATTCGTAAATGGAAACTCGTCTGTGATAACTGTGGTTTTGCAATGAACGCTGCATAAATCCATACTTGCCTCTTTTGAAACTATTCATGAGAGGCAGTTAACTCACACCAAAACAAAAACAGATAGAATAAAACAAAATGATACACGTATATTTTGATTTAGATAACACTTTAATAAACAGTTCTGAAACAAAACTTAGACCAGGAACCATAGAGCTTTTTAAGAAGCTGATAGCGGACAATATAATCATATCATTATGGACCGCTTCAACTGAAGAACGAGCGATGAGAATTCTACGCAAATTTAACTTGGAGCACTGTTTCACACACTATGTTTTTCGTGAACATTATGACCCTTTTGCTGAAAACAATCCAAAGGATATTCGCTACAAGGGCGGTAGCATTTTGGTCGATGATAACGCCAGTCATATAGAATTTGTAAAATCAATTGGTTTAGAAGGATTCTTAGTAACACCATTCATTAAAAAGGAACCTAAAAAATCGGAATTTGAAGAGTTATACAGGTTCATAAAAAAGATGGCAGATTCTAATTAAAACAGCTAGTTATTAAGTTCGGGAAAACAATTTAAAAGAGAGACAAAAAGCGTTACCCAAAAGAAATAGTACAGTGTCGAAACGGTTGAATCTAATGATTAGTCACGTTACAGGTTTCGCCGAAGCGGATTTTACAATGAACACCACATAAACAAAAACAGCGCCTTGTCTATCACAAGGGCTAATAAGAGGATACAATATGAGCAATAATAGAAAAATTAAAATGACACCAGTAAAGTTGCTGGTTAATGAAGCTATGGAGTCGATTGAGGAGATGCATAATTTTAAGAACCTCAGAAGAGTGCTTACCGGCTTTAAAGACCTAGACAGAATTACATGGGGATTTGAGCCAGGATCTATAAACTTGATTACATCCTATAATAATGGAGGTAAGATTGCGTTAGCATCAAACATTTGTAAGAACAATGCTTTCAGTAAAAGGCATAACATCGGAGTCGGAATAGTTGCGCCCCATGAAAGAGCGAAAACTATATGCAGACAATTCATCATACAGGAAGCTGATCAATCAGAGCAAGACATTGTGGCCGGAGCTTTGAATACAGCTAACTGGACTAATATAATGAATGGAGTTCGTTTGCTTGGTGAAAGCGGTCTTACTTTCTTCGAACTGTCTGAGCAGGACTCTATTCAAGATTTAGTTCCCCTACTAAAAGAGGCCCAAATAAAACTGTTATTATTTGACACTTCACCAATCAACTATTTTCACCTTAGTGAAAAAATTACAATTCGACGACAGATGAAAAAAATAAAAGAGATAGCCACAGCATGTGATATCGCAGTTCTACTTCTCGGTGAAATGTCAATCAATTCAAGTAGAGAAAAACGCCCCTACCCTCCGCAACTAAAAGACATAGTTGCAATCGATTCACTTCTCTCATTTTTAACCACCGTAATCATTATTGACCAAGAAAGTGATAGCCAGCCAGTCAAACCTTGGCTTGAATCTGACCATTCGAAAGAGCTAGTCAATGCTATGGTGGCATACAACGACGGAGAGGTAGGCAGGTGTTCTCTACATTATCAACCTGCACTAAAGAAGTTCTCCGACTACACAGGAATAGATGAGGACGATATTCCAGAATAAATTACAAGAGTTCAAAAATTATGAGAAAGATATTTATTATTATGAGTTTTATGGCATCTACTATTTATGGGGATAGTGGCACTGACACATTTAAAAACAAGCAGGGGATGAGATTTTCTAAATTGAAAGAAATATCTACTTTTCATCAAAATATCTACGGAAACCAAAAGGGTTTAAAATTCCATATTCGGGAGGTTTATGGAGATAAAACAACACAACTGATATTTGAAACTAAGTGCAACAATTGGGAGCTGTCATTAATTGATGGTCAACAGCGGTACAAACCCTGGAGGTACTCCGCGTTAGGAGACTGTTGTAGTGGCTCACCTGCTTCTGTATATGTAACAGACTTTAATAATGATGGTTTTAAAGACTACCTAATTATAGTCAGTTGGCTAGGACCATGCGGTCCTCCTCCAACCACTCCAGTTATTTTGATAATTAGTAACGAAAATGGTGCCCCCATTGCAATAAAATTCAGTTCATTCATGTTTGATTTTGATGATTTATCAACGGAAGGAAACAAGCTTACTATTACTAAACAAAAATTACTAAGTCGTAAAATAACAAACAAAGAAACTGTTTACTCATCGTTAATTAGAAAATACACAATTGAACTCAGCAAAGGATTAACTATCAAAGAATTAAAAAAATCAGCATCAAGCATAACTAATAGATATCGAAATTCAACCGGTTCATCCAGCGTCATCCAAGCCAAGTTTAAGCAAGAAAATATTGACTCATCAGAATATCTATTTCAGATACACAGGTATGTTGAGAAAACAAGGGGCAATACTTGCAGTGGCCTCAAACAAATGTACTTTAAAAAGTGACAATACAAATATAGGAGTAGTATTATGAATACAGAAGTTGGAGTAACAAGACAAAGCAAGAGAAATTACTGGAGGTTTCGAAATGTTGTTCAATGAGCAAGCAACTTGCTGATTGATTCATAGGAGAGCCGACGTGCGTTGGCTTCATGAAGAAGTGTAGAATAATAAAGTAATATCTAAAGAAGAAAGGTGAAGAATGAATACAGATTACCAACAGAAGCAAAAAGATGTATATACTCCAATAATAGCGGCCTTTGTAGATGGTCTTCGGTGTGAAGAGTTTGATTCAACTGGTATAGTTGCACCGCATATTCCCGCTTGTGGACCTGCATATGGTAAGGGACTCCCAAAAGTTGCTGTTATCGGAGAGGAAACTCGTGGCTGGCATCCACTAAGCGACTTTATCGATAATCCTATAAATGCAATAAACCAGGCAAATAGTATCTTCGACGATTATGTTTTTACGACTTGGACAAATAACTTTGGTAAAACCTTTTGGGATACTGCTTTTAAAATATTGGCGAATGTTAATGGAGAAGATAACTGGAAAGCTGTTAAGAATCGACAACGAAAAGATATTCTAAACTCTGTATTATGGTGTAACTGTAATTCAATCGAGGGATATCATATAACTTCCGAACATAATGAATCTATCCCCGAATCATGGACTATATCAAAAGAAATGTCAAAAAAACATTTTGATAAATTTGAATTGATTGAATCAACTTTTGAACCTGATATAACCATAATTATGAACTGGGATGTTAATGCTTACTACCTAGACATAAAATGGGACTTTCTTGATGAACACTTAGCTATAGGTTACACTGATAAAGGTAGCCTTGTCTATAGGATGGCACATCCTAGTTGGCTTAACAAAAACCGTAAATACGACGAGGTTTTGGAATTACTTTTTGAGTCCATAAATAAAAAGAGCTATTAAAACAGAGAAGAATTTCTGAAAAACAGGAGTTATCAATGAGTGATATAACAAAAAAAGGACTGAAAGAGTTCTTAAGAAAAGTTAAGTACATTTGGGATAAGAATGAAGAAATTATTAAGCTTAAACATGAGAGGTTTAACATTTTTTCCATTTTGCGTAAAGAGCATGAAGAGGAAAAGCTTCACTCAGCATTTTTAGCACAGCTACTAAACCCCAAGGGGGATCATGGGTTTGGAGATACATTTTTAAAGATTTTTGTGAAAACAATCATTAAAAATAACTTCTTGACAGAAAATGTATATACATACTGTGAAAAAGTAGTGGAGAACGGAAGGGTTGATATCTATATCGACAATGGTTCTCAACTCCTTCTAATAGAAAATAAAATTTACGCTGGGGATCAAGACAAACAATTAGAAAGATATCACAGTCACATGTCCCAAAAATATGAAAACGCTGATAGCTCACTACTCTACTTGACATTAGACGGAAAATCGCCAACCAATAAGAGTAAAGGAAATCTTAATGAGAACCAGTTTCAATGCATCTCATACAAAGATAATATTTTACCTTGGCTAGAGCTTTGTTTAAAAGAGTCAACAGAAGTTCCAACCGTTAGAGAAACAATCAAACAGTACATAAACCTTATCAAAAAATTAACAGGCGGGTTAAATAGTCAAATGCAACAAAAAGAAATTATTGATTTAATCAAAAATAACCTAGATATCGCTCGACTTATCAGAAACAATTTCGAAGTAGCAGAGCGGGAGCTTCAAGAAGAAAAAATAACTAAGATCATTGAAGATATTCCATCATTAAATTTTGAATCAAAAATTTGGAACGGTAAAGCACTTTTGGTAAAAAGTGAAAATGAATTGGTTTTAGCTATAGGCCTTCAACCAGATGTACATGTGCTTGTTGCCTTTCCAGACTACAATATTCCAAAGAATTACCCAATCTACGGCTATGACATGACTGAAACATTAAAAAATCGAATTAATAACTTTGGTAATAAATCTGGCAAGGGGTGGAGCGGAAGAGCTACTAATTTTTCAAATGTGGAAGAATTTGAGAAAATTATAGTAGAATGGGATAGCGACTGGAAAGCTACAAATATGATAAAAGCTTAAATATAGGCCTACCAAATGAAAATAGTGATTCTTAGTGGGGCTGGGCTTTCGGCGGAGAGTGGGATTGAAACATTCCGCTCTGATACGGGGCTTTGGGCTAATCATGATGTCAATAAAGTGGCTTCTTTGAAAGGGTTTCGCAATAACCCAACATTAGTGCATGATTTCTATAACGATCGACGGGCTCAACTTCAAAACGTTGAACCGAATGCTGCACATTTTGCTTTAGCTAAGTTGGAAAAGGTTGACGGGTTGGAAGTTTTGCATGTTACGCAAAATGTCGACAACCTTTGTGAACGTGCAGGGTCTAAAAATCTAATCCACATGCATGGTGAACTGCTCAAGGCACGCTGCCAGATGTGTGGAGAGGTCTTTGATGGTGATGGTGAAACATCAGTTTCCGAAAGTTGTCCTGAGTGTGGATTTACCAGCAAATGGGGAGGACTTCGTCCGCATATTGTTTGGTTTGGTGAAATGCCTTTCAAAATGAATGAAATTGAGAAAGCAATTTCCAATTGCGATATCTTTGTGGCAATTGGTACGTCGGGTAAAGTTTACCCAGCAGCAGGTTTAGTAAAGATTGCCAAAAGTTATGGAGCAAAAACAATCCTTATCAATCGTGATGAGCCCGATAACTTGCTGGATTTTGATCAAATCATTCAAGGCAAAGCAAGCATTGAAGTTCCCAAATGGGTTGGACAATTGTTAAACGGTGGTTGAATGATGGTTCCAAAAGAAAGCGGCGATTCTCGCCGCAATCCAAAGTTTCACTAACTTTCAACAAATTGTCGTCGAGGGACTCTCCGACCTACTAAAAAGCAATCATTTAACCATCGTTTCTTCACCTTTCGACAACTGCTTTTAATTATTCATTTTTCATTATTAATTATTCATTATCCATTTATATTAACCGCCCTAAAAAACCAACCCCGTCACTAAGGAAAATTAATGAGTTTTGACTCTTTCAACCTTTTAGGAGTTTTAAAGAAAACTCTTGCCGAAAATAACATCACCGAACCTACTGAAATTCAATCACAGGTGATTCCGACTTTTCTTGAGAAAAAAGACCTTATCGCCTGCAGTTCTACAGGAAGCGGAAAAACACTGGCTTTTCTTCTACCGCTGATCAACCTGCTTTACAAAGAACGCTACCGCTCAAAACCAAAGCATACGCGTGCCCTAATTCTTGCACCGACTACAGAGCTGGCTAAACAGATTGAAAAAGAGATCAAAATTTATACAGCAAAAACTAAACTTCGCTATACGCTGATTACGACGGGGAGAGACATCGGTGTTCAAAAACATGAAACCAGCCGTGGACTTGATATCATTGTCGCCACGCCGGGACGCCTTTTGACTCTCTTTGACAAGAATCATATCAAACTAAACGATTTGGAATATCTGATTCTTGACGAAGCAGACCTGATGCTGGATATGGGCTTTATCAAAGATATTCAAGAGTTGATTTTTCCGGTTCCTGACACCTGTGTCAAAACCATGTTTTCCGCGACCTTTGATTGTAAAACGTCTTCATTGACCAAAGAGATTCTGAATGATCCGATTGTATTTGGCGTAAAAGTCAACCACAACATTGCCGATGGAATCGAACAGATTGTTGCCAAAGTTCAGTCTCGTTACAAACCGTCTTTTCTTCATAAAATCATTATGAAATACAACATCCGTCGTGGAATGGTTTTTGCGAAAACTAAGAAAAGTGTAAAACGCATCACCGAGTTTCTACTAGAAAATGGAGTTAATACAGCACAGATTCATGGTGATTTATCCAGACGCGAGCGTGAAGAGACACTTCAAGAGTTTACCGACGGCAAAGTTGAAATTCTTGTCGCCACCGATGTCGCTGCACGCGGTATTCACGTCGACCGCATCAGCCACATTATTAACTATAATCTTCCACGTGATCCGGAAACCTACATTCATCGACTCGGACGAACTGGACGCGGAAAGGCCAACGGCTTTGCGGCGTCGCTTTATGATGAAAAAGAACGTAACGAACTTAAAGCCATTGAAAAGCTTTTAGGGTTTAAGATCAAAAAGATCAAGATTTCCGACGAGGATGCCAGTTTTCAAAGTTCCAAAAACTACAGCGGTTCCCGCAAGCCGAAGAGGAAATAATCCGCATGCGAAGTTTACCGATTTACGAGATTGAGAACTCCATTATCGAATCGTTCAGGGAAAGTAACCAACTGATTTTTTCAGCCCCGACTGGTTCGGGAAAATCGACGCAGGTTCCGCAGATTCTCCACGACAAGCTGGTCGCAGAACGTATTCTTGTGCTTCAACCACGTCGTCTTGCTGCAATGATGCTGGCAAATCGTGTCAGTGAAGAGCGAGGAGAAAAGATTGGCGAAGAGGTCGGATTTATCACCCGTTTCGAAAAAGCGGTTTCTGCAAAAACTAAGATTTGTTTTGTCACTACCGGAATTCTTCCTAGAATGCTCGCATCCGATCCGAATCTCGTAAAATGGGATGCGGTAATTTTTGACGAATTTCACGAGCGCTCTGCTCTTCAAGACATCTCAATTGGATTGATTCGTGATCTTCAGAAAAAACGTAAAAGTCTTAAACTTCTTGTCATGTCGGCAACATTGGAATCTAAGCTTCTGCAAGAGTATCTTCCGAAGGCAAAAGTTCTCGAATCCGCAGGGAAGATTCACCCGATTGAACAGTTCTACGAACCGCCACGTGCTCAACAACCGATTTGGGAAGCCGCGAAAAAATCATTGGTCAACATACTGAACCGTGGCGAAGGCGATGTGTTGATTTTCATGCCGGGTGCTTTCGAGATTCATAAAACCATCACCGAGTGTAAAACCATATCTTCATCACAAAAGTTGGAGTTTTTACCACTTTACGGTGCAATGAATCAGAAGGATCAAAACCTCATTATGCACAAAAACGACAAGATTCGTCGAATTATCGTCGCGACCAACATTGCGGAAACCTCGCTGACCATTCCGGGAGTACGCCATGTGATCGACTCCGGTCTTGCCAAAGTCAACCGTTTTCATCCCGGACGAGGCATCAACATTCTCGACACAGAACCGATTTCACAGTTTTCAGCAGATCAACGAAAAGGTCGTGCCGGACGTGAAGCTGCCGGAACCTGTACTCGACTTTGGCGTGAAAAAGCTTCGGGGAATGCGAAGCTAGAACCAGAAGTTAATAGAATCGATCTTGCAGAAACAGTTTTACAAACTATGCAGTTTGGTTATAATGACATTGAACATTTTCCATGGCTGACTATTCCGAGAAACTCAGCTGTTACCATTGCCGTCAAACTTCTGAAGAAACTGAATTTTGTGACTGAAACAGATGAGCTGACAGAAGCAGGCAAAATTGCAGCACAACTACCGATTCATCCTCGAATGGCAAAAATGCTGATTTCTGCCAACAGTCAAAACTGTGTTGTAGAAGCAGCATTAACTGCGGCGTTGCTTAATGAACGCCCCATCCTACTAAATGGGAAAAATCGGCTTAAAAAATTGTCGGCATTCTTTGATACCAGCGGCGAAACTGTCGCCTCAAAAAAGCGTCGTCCACGCCTTGTGGAAAACCGTGACGAGAATCCAATCTCCGATATCGAAATTCTTATTCGTGCAATGAAAGCGCTTTATCAATCAAAGTTTGATTTGAACCTATGTCAGCAAATGGGAATAAACCGAAATGCGGCGATTGCAGTCTGGCGTAATTTTGAGCAGATTGTCAATTCATCAAAACGACATGGAATTGACATTAAAAACTCCGGAGACTTTATCGGTCTGGCAAAATCATTACTTTCTGCATATTTCGATCATATTGCCTGCCGACGCGACACTTCTAGTCACATCTGTTTTACAAGTAATGGGCGTGCCGACCTGTCATCTGAAAGTATTGTAACTAAGTCAAAAATCTTTATCTCGACCAACATTCGTAAAAGCGGTAACAATTCGACACAGCTCTGTAACAACTGTGAACTACGTGAGGAGTGGATCGAAGAAGTATTCCCTGACGCTTTTCAAATAGTAGAACACACATCCTGGAATGATGTCAATCAACGCGTTGAAAAGCACCACCAGATAAAATGTCTTGATGTAGTGATTGAGGACAAACTGGTAAAAGATGACACCTTCTACAAAGAGTGCGGCGTGCTGTTAGCAGAAGGAATTATCAAGAAGAAACTTGTTCTTCCGACCTGGGACAAAGATGTAAAAAATTGGGTCAGCCGTGTACGCTGGCTCGCTCAGGCATTTCCGGAGAAAAACCTAATAACTTACGATTTTGACGATTACCAATGTATTATCGAAGAGTTTTGTGACGGCGAAAGTTCATACCAGAAAGTGCGAAACAAACCGGTAATGCCGTATGTGAAAAATGCGTTAAGTTGGGAAGATCAGCAGTTCGTCGAAAAGATGGCACCTGAACGCATTCAACTTTCAAACGGAAAACGAATGCGCATCAATTACCGTCCCGGCTCAGTACCGAAAGGACGTGCTCGAATCCAGGAACTTTACGACGTGGAAACCAATCCGACAATTGCCGGCGATGTAAAGGTGTTACTGGAGATTCTGGGACCAAATATGCGCCCAGTTCAAATCACTAACGACATCGGTAGTTTTTGGAACAATTTATACAAGGAAATACGACCACAACTGAGTCGACGTTACCCAAAACACGAATGGCGCTGATTTTCAGTTATCAGTTAGTAGAGGCTCTACTAACAAACTAGCGAACTAACCAACAAACCAACTAAATCATGAATATTTACCTCAGCATGGATTGCGAACGAATCTGGGAAAAAGAGATCGGAATGAAAGGTCCGGCCTCTTTGATTGAATCAGCACTGTCAATTTTGAATTTTGCGAAATTGGCAGAGTCACACAATCAACGTGTCGAATTCTTTATCACGCCTCAAAGTGCGGAAGTTCATGCACCGATTTTCATAGATTTAGCAAAGAAAGGGCATATTCTAAGCCTGCATCTGCATCTACCAAGTTATAAAGAAGAATTTTTCGGACAAAAAATCGAGCTGGGTAACCTTTCGGCGGACAAACAGTACAACTACATAAAATCCGCAATTGAAGATTTTGAAAAGTGTCTAGGGGTTAAACCACACGGATTCCGCCCGGGAATGGGTTCTGCATCAGCCGAAACCTTTGAAGTTCTGACAAAACTAGGAATAAATCACGGCAGTATCACAATTCCGGATTTGGTAGAAAAACGGTATAAAACTGACTGGACCGATTGGCCGCAAGAACCGCACACTGTCAAAACTGAAAACGGAGATTTCCACAACAAACCGCTTACAGACAACTTGTGGATAGATACAGCCAAACGCTCCGAAAACCTACCGAAAGTAAATCTAAAAACTGCAACTTACCTTCCAATCTACAGCCACAATTGGGTCGATTTCTCTGAAGACACCTTCGCACATCGTTACTTAAACGACATCCTCACCTATATTAATGTTCTAAATAAATAGATTAAACTTAGTAATGATTCCGTAATCTTGTAATCAAATTAGTAATCATTATTTTAGAAAGTAATTTCACAAAAACAGAACAACAAAATAGCCCCACATGAAGAACCTTTCTAAAAAAATTATATCAACAGGAGTAGCCTCTACTCTATTAGCCTCCTGTACCATCATACCTAAAAAAGAAGAGTCCGTTCTTGAAGTTTTACAAGTTGACGAGAACAAGTGGAGTAAGATTCATACACTATGGAAAGAAATTGATAGGCTCGAAACTTATGATAGTACAGTCTTCCACCCAGGTAGTGGTTGGAATAATAAGTATAAATCATTACTCAAAGATATTTATGAGACATTTAACTTAACCGTTCCACAAAACTTAAAAAAACAAAGCATTTGGGATGATAGTAAAAAACTTAGCGAGATGCAAAAATTAGCATTCCTTTTATTAACCAGACGAATTTATGATATAGACAATCAGCGCAAAGCAAAGTCTAGGTCGTCTGTGGTTTCACACAGTGGACCTAATGAAGCAGAGTTCTATGTCAATGTCTCTATAGACAGAAGAGAATTAGAGATAGAAAAGCTCTCGGATTTATATAAAAAAGCAAAGGTTAATGAAAAGATGTGTAGGACACTTAGCAACATAATCAATATCAGATTAACCGATAGTATTACGAAATCTCTGATTGAACGCTATAATTATACGTTTAGCCATTATACTAATTCACACCTTGCAATAGCTTCACAAAGTAGTGAAAAGAAGATCTTAAAAAAAAGCTTAAGACCTCCATATAATGCATCGTATAGGAGAAAGCTAAATGAAACACTATCTTTAATTAATAGCGAACTTTCTAACAAAAGAAAATTAACACAAGCAGAAAAAGAGTTACTGAATGATATTAACACTTTTAATGCTCTGAAAGGTAAATTACATATAATTACAGATGAACTTTTAAAGCCTATAAAAAATGGTTAAAGATAAAGAAGTTCTAATAGTAGAACTAACCCCCAAGTGTAACCTAAAATGTGAATTTTGCTATAATATCTGGACTGAGTCAGATAACGACAACTCTATAAGAGAATTGACGTTTGACGAGTGGAAAGAAACAATAACTAAGATTTTATCTGTAAGTAACTTCCGTTGCATTACATTCATAGGAGGCGAGCCTCTTTTATCCCCTCACCTTGAAAAGCTGATTGATTTCTGCAAGCTAAACTACCCGGAAATGCTTATCGGTATCTCTTCAAACATGACTTTATTAAATGAGGGAAGGCTGAAAAATCTTGTTAAATGTGGCCTAAACTATGTAGAATGCGGTCTTTGGACAGACAATCCTTCCTTATATCATAAAATCACAAAACAAAACCTTCTAACACAAGCATTAGAGAACCTTTGCGTAGTGCGGCTCAACATTGAACTTATGAGCCTTGCTAT
This sequence comes from Lentisphaeria bacterium UBA2565, assembly GCA_002340265.1. GTDB lineage: Bacteria > Verrucomicrobiota > Lentisphaeria > UBA2565 > UBA2565 > UBA2565. The sequence continues at coordinate 14,425 of DDLT01000027.1, forward strand.
AACGTGCTCAAAATTAAACTTTCATGAAATTAGTGATTTAATTGATCTCGGCTTCATTGCCGGAGTTGATCAACTTTCAATAAACCCATTTATTTCAACTTCTGGGCGTGGCAAAGTGAATGAGAAGCAATTCATTCTAAATGAAGAAGAGCTCTCTGAACTGTTACGTCATCTGGCTGATAAGGCTGAAAAATGGCAGAGGTCTATAACTATCACAGCCCCACTACCTAAAACAAAACAGTTGAAGCATTCAAAATTGAAATACGGCGTATGCGTATGCGGGACAAAAAAATGGGTGCTAAGCTATGATGGAACGATGCGATTTTGCGAACATAGCGATGTAAATATTGGGAATGCCTTAACTGATTCAATTTCAACCATTTTTGAAAAAGGTAAGGAGCTAAGGGTAGAAAGCGGCTGTATTACGAGTCACAAAATGTTCAAATAAAGAACGTTTATTTGAACTTTTTACGTTTACTGGCGGCGGAGATTCCGATGCTTTCACGGTACTTCGCAACTGTTCGGCGGGCGACTTTAATGCCCTCAAACTCTAAAAGCTTAGAGATTTTGTTATCAGAGAATGGTTTGAAAATATCTTCGCTGTTGATGATTTCGCGAATCTTATCTTTTACCGCGGCACCTGACATATCTTCACCATCTGAATTGCTCTTTGCAGGAATCACAGAAGTGGAGAAGAACTTTCGAAGTGCCACGACTCCATAGCGACAACGCATATATTTACCGGAAACTGCACGTGATACAGTCGTTTCGTGACAACCGATCTCTTTTGCCACTTCGGTCATTGTCAGCGGCACCAATGCTTTATCTCCTTCAAAAAAGAAGTTTCGCTGACGACGAATAATAATATTGACGATTTTATCAATTGTGGTTTGTCGACTATGAATTTTCTTCATAAACTCGATCGCATCAGTGATTTTCGATTTGATAAATGCACGGTCTTCCGCACTGAGACTCGGATCTTCCATCAGGTTCTTGTAGTATTTGCTGATTTTTAGAACAGGAAGTTTATGATTCAAAGTTTCGGCGATCAACTCACCTTTTTTCTCTTTCACCGAAATCTCTTCCTGAACATATTCCGCGCTGTTTACACTCGAACCTTCAATGTTCGGTTGAAGACTGCGAATCACTTCAAGTGACTCTTCCAAATGCGTCATATTAATTCGAAGTTTTTTGCAGATTAACGGCAATCGATTTGCAGCGAGATCTTCAAGGTGATGTTCAATAATTTGTGCGGTCACTTTATCTTTTTTATCAAAGCGCTTCAATTGAATTAAAAGACGTTCGGAAAGGTCGTGAGCGGCCACGCCGGCCGGCTCCAGAGATTGAACGATTTTGACAGCCTCTTTGGCAAGCGATGCAGAACCAATTAGTGTTTCCAACTCCTCATCAGACAGTTTCAGGTAGCCGTTTCCGTCGACTTCACCGACAATTGCCACACAAGCCTGAAGGAGTTCCTCGGAAAGGTCTAATAAACGAAGCTGATTTAAAATATTTTCGGTAAATGATTCGGTAGTTGTAATAGAATCAAAGAAGTTCTGGCGTCTGGCTTCTCCCTCAGGGCTGTTGTAATAGACTTCACTGCCTCCGCTGGAGTTTTCAAGCTTGATTGCTTCATCAAAAAGTTTGTATTCGGCCACTTCCAGTGACACTTCTCGGGAATCTTTTTCCATTTCCAAAACCGGATTTTCAGCCATCTCCTGAGAAATCAGCTGTCCTAGGTCGAGAAGCGGAGTAGTAAGGATTTTCAAAGATTGAATCTGCTGAGCACTAAGTGTCTGTTCTTGACGTAACTCCGTACTTACATATTGTCCCTGTCCCAACTGCATTTATAAAACCTAACTTATGGGGAATATAACTTTGAACGAACAACCCGGATTGAGCTGAGGTTCGACTTCAATTTTACCACTGTATTTACGAACAATTCGTCGACAACTGAAAAGTCCCAAACCGGAACCACCATTACTTTGTTCGTCGTCAGCTTTGGAACTGTAAAGCGGATTGAAAATGTGTTCAAAAACGCCCGATTCAATACCTGGCCCATTATCATTTACACTAAAGCCGAATTCTTCATCATTAGAAAATGTCTCAATCGTGATTATTCCATCTTCGGTTCCGGCGACCGCATCGATAGCATTGAAGATAAGGTTGGTAAAAGTCTGCGCGAGGTGGTGCGGAATCACTTCCATTTCAATTGGCTTTTCAGACAACTTCTCAACAATTGAAATTCTGCCACTTCGCACTTCATCATAAAGACGAACAAAAAGCAGTTCATCACGAATAATTGTGTTAATATCGACAACTTTTCGCTCTTCGCTGTTATCCTGTCCCGCTTTGTTCAGCAATTTCTGAACCATACTGACCATTTGCGCGGACGTGGATGTAATGCCATCAGCGAACTTTTTAATCTCATGAATGTCATGTTTGTTATCAAGTTCCGTTTCACAAGCCCCATCCGCCAGCATGCTGATATATTCAGAAGCTGCGGACACACCAAGAATAGAGTTTTTGAGGCTGTGAATAATTCCTTCAAAAGTCAGACAGAAAGAACTTTCCGACTGCAGGCGCGACAACTCCTCTTCAAGAGTTCGAATCAACGCGATAACATCTTTTGGAATTCGAGACATGGTAAAGTCCTTTTACAGAAGTCCGGCAGTTTCTTCAAATCCGAACACGATATTCATCGACTGAACAGCCTGTCCTGAAGCACCTTTAGTCAGGTTATCAATTGCACTGCTCAGAATCACATTTCCGGTATGTTCATCGTAAGCGTAGCCGATTTCACATACATTCGTCAGTGTAATATGCTTGGTATCAGCCAATTTTCCAGCCGGAAGCACACGTACAAATGGTGCGTCTGCATAAACAGTACGAAGCACATCACCGATCTCTTCAGCCGTAACACCAGTTTTCGCTTTGGCAATAATTGTCGAATGAATACCACGTGTCACAGGTACAAGATGCGGAATGAAGTTAATTGCGATACTTTCCACACCTGCCGCCTCTGCCAATTCCTGTTCAATTTCAGGAAGGTGACGGTGACCTGTTACGCCATAAGGACGAACACTTTCGTTACATTCAGGGAAAATAAATGGTAGGTCTACTTTACGTCCAGCTCCGCTAACTCCACTCATTGAAGATGCAACAATTCCTTCTGTTTCAACAAGACCAGATTTTAGTAACGGACATAGCGGAAGCGTAATAGAAGTCGGATAACAACCCGGACATGCCACAAGAGTTGTATCCACAATCTCCTGCTTTTTACGTTCCGGCGCACCATAAACAGCCATCTTCATCAATTCTGGTGCCGGATGATCCACTTTGTAGTACTCTTTGTATTTTTCCAAACTGTTAAGGCGGAAATCTGCACTAAGATCAAATACACGAAGTCCTGCTTTCACAAAAGGTTCTGCATATTCAGCAGCAAGACCATGTGGAAGTGCTAGAAAAACCACATCAGACTCTTCGATAATTTTATTCACATCCGGTTTCGAAAAGTACAGATCGGTATCAGCAAAACGCGGGAAAACTTCAGAAATGTGCACGCCGTCATTTTTACGTGAAGTAATACATTTAATCTCAGCGTGTGGGTGACGAATCAGCAGACGTAGAAGTTCCTCTCCAGAATAACCAGCCGCACCGACAATTGATACATTAATCTTTTTCATTATATAAATTCCTTAAATTTTTCCTAAATACGACATTACCTGCTGTAGATCAGTCCAAGCCTCACGCTTTCTTGCTTCAACACGGCTTAAATAAAATGGATGATATGTCGGCATACACTGAATGTCGCCATATTTCAGCCATTTTCCACGAATATTTAAAATCAAATCATTTGTTCCAAGCAATGCCTTAGATGGCAAAGCTCCCATAACAACAATCACTTTCGGCTTCACCACAGAGATCACTTTATCAAGTGCCATTTTCACCAGATTATCACAATCTATGTTCATCTCTTTCTTAGCCACACTTACAATCGAAACCTCGTTCACATCGAATTTCATCGCCTGAATCATTTTTCCAAGAAGTTCGCAACTTTTCGCAAAAGGTTGCTGATCATTCACATCAAACATCTCTTCACCAAGAAACATCAAATCCGCATTTAACGCACCGGACTGAAGAATCTGAAACTGTTCAGAAGCGACAATAGCCGGCCTTGGTGTAGGAGTCGGCGTAGGTTGAACCGGAGAGTTATCGACAGGTGTCGTCACAGGTTGAATTGGAGGCTCTGAAACAGCTACCGGCTCAGACTGAGCTACTGGCTCTTCGATTGGTTCAACTTCCTCGACAGGTTCGATTTGCTCGATAGGTTCCACTGAATCGGCCTTCTCGGTAAGTTCAGTTTGTTCAACAGGTTCGATTGAATCGACTTTCTCGATCTGTTCAACTGGTTCAACAAAGTCGTTTCCTCCAGCTTTTTTCACAAATTCAGCCAAAGCCTCAGGATCATTACTCAACTTCAAAAATTGATCAAATGTCGCCTTCGATTCGGGAGAGAGGTAAAGGCCATCACGTCCTTTCGCCTTCTCTTTTTCTAGCCAATCAATTACCGCGTCAAAAATATCCATACAAAATCTTCAGTTCGTTCCAGTGATTTCAGTTTTTACCGCCTCAAATTAATAGGTTCGCCCCACTCTTACAAGCAGAAAACAGAGAGTTAAAACAGAAATAGGCAACTATAAAATATCCTTTCAAAAAACTACATGGAACAAATAAAAAAAATGTTTATATTACACCGCTTAAATTTTAAAGTTATATTCAATACAAGGATTTTATAAAATGGCTACAGCATTTGTTTTCCCGGGACAGGGTTCCCAAAAAGTTGGTATGGGTCAGGAACTTTACGATAACTACCCAGTTGCAAAAGAGGTAATGGATCAGGCTGACGCAGCAGTTGATTTCGATCTTAAAAAACTTTGTTTCGAAGGTCCAATGGAAGAGCTAAGCCTTTCTCACCACGTTCAGCCGGCAATCACTGCGGTAAACCTGATGGCACTTGCCGTTCTAACTGAAAAAGGTATTTCAGCTGATTACATCGCTGGTCACTCACTTGGAGAGTACAGCGCAATTGCAGCGGCTGGTGTTGTTTCTACTGCAGATGCGGTAAAACTTGCGGCTCTACGTGGTAAATACATGCAGGAATGTGCTGATCAGAACCCTGGTGCGATGGCGGCAATTCTTGGTCTTTCTCCTGAAGCGATTGAAGCTGAACTTGCAAAAGTTCCAGCCGACAAAGGAATCGTTCAGGTTGCAAACTTCAACTCTACAGCTCAGAGCGTAATCAGTGGTAACACTGACGCGGTTGCTGTAGCAAGTGGACTTCTGAGTGAAGCTGGTGCACGTCGCATTGTGCCACTTCCAGTTTCTGGTCCTTGGCATTCTCCACTTGTAGCAGGTGCTCTTGATAAGCTTGGTCCAGTTCTTGATGAGACCACTTTCAACGCGCCGACTGCAACACTAATTCAGAACGTACCTGGTGCTCCAGTGGCAGATGCGGCTGAAATCCGTGAAAACCTGAAAAAACAGGTAACCGGTTCAGTTCAGTGGGTAAAAACTATGCAGTATCTTCTAGATAACGGTGTAGACACGGTAACTGAGGTTGGCCCTGGCGCAGTGCTTCAGGGACTTGCAAAAGCGGCTGACCGCAAATGGACAAAACAGTCTTATACTGCTTGTCTATAATTTTCAGTTTTACAAAGCCGTTGTGTAATATACACAGCGGTTTTTTTGTTTAGGAAAAGTTCTACACTCTAACCAACTAACTACCTAACCAA
>DDLT01000236.1 GCA_002340265.1 Lentisphaeria bacterium UBA2565
AAGATGGTTGGTAAAACTATCAGGGTGATTGTGGAAAGCGAAGATGCACGTATGGATGGAGCGTTACGTGGAAAGTCGGAAGGTCGCCTGATTGTGCGTATTTTGAATGCGCCTGATGCGTTGATTGGCGAATTTGTCGATGTGACGATTACGGAAGCGGTGCAGATGTCTATGACCGGAGTGTTGGCAAATGGCTAAGCGAATTGCTTTTCAGACGCTGGGTTGTCGTTTAAATCAGCACGAAACTGATGCATTGGCGGCGAAGTTTACCAAGGCGGGTTACGAGATTGTCCCGTTTAAGGAAGAGGCGGATGTGTATTTGATTAATACCTGTTCGGTGACTGGTAAGAGTGATCGTAAAAGTCGCAATATTATCAATCGCGCACGCCGTGAAAGTGACGCGCTGGTGGTGGTGACCGGTTGTTATGTGGATGGTTCACGTGATAAACTTGAAGAGGATGGCCGCACTTATATTATTGAGAATGATAAGAAGTCGCACATTTTTGAACTTGTTGATTCCTATTTCTCAGATGATCGAATTCTGCCTTCTTCAGTCGAAGCTGACCGCTTTGGATTTACGGCTGATGAAAATCCGTTGCACACTCGTGCTTTGGTGAAAATTCAGGATGGCTGTGAGAATTTTTGTACTTACTGCATTATTCCGTATGTACGAGGCAAAGCGATTTCCCGTGACTTGGACGAAATTGTAGATCAGAGCAAACAGCTGATTGAATCGGGCTTCCATGAAATTGTGTTGACTGGAATCAATATTTCTCGTTATAGTTTTGAAGACTTTAAATTTGCGGATGTCGTTGAACGTATTCTTGAACTTGAAGGAGATTTCCGCCTTCATATTCCATCCATGGAACCGGAAAATGTCAGTGACAAGTTTATCGAGCTATTGCAACATCCGAAGTTGTGCCAACATATTCACCTTTGTCTGCAAAGCGGAGATGATCGTATTCTTAAGGCGATGAACCGAAAATACGATACGAAGCTGTTTTTGAATGTCGTAAAGAAAATTCGTGCAGTTAATCCGTTGTTTAACTTTACGACTGATTTGATTGTCGGCTTTCCTGGAGAGTCAGACGAAGAGTTTGATTCAAGTATCAACGTCTGCAAAGAGGTTGAGTTCGGACATATTCATACGTTTAAATACTCTAAACGTGAGGGAACACCTGCGGCAAAAATGAAAGATCAGGTGGATGAGAAGGTTAAATCTGCTCGATCTGAACAGGTGCGTTTATTGAATGAAGAGTTGAAACTGCAATATCGTCAAAAGTTTATCGGTGAGACACAGCGTGTGTTGGTTGAGAAGATTGTTGACGGTAAGGCAAAAGGTTATAGTCAATACTACCTGCCGGTTCAGTTTGAATGTGACGATTCAGTAAGAGAGAACAGCTTTGTGAACGTAGTAGTTAAAGGTGTTGAGACTGTGAAAGACGAACCTGTTCTTTCAGCAGTTATCAGTCAACAGTAAGCAATTAACAGTTTTTTCTTGCTAACCACCTAACTAACTAAACATCTAACCAACAAACCACCTAAATTATGGATCCAGTAAGTCAGGGAATAGTCGGAGCGGTCGCCGCGCAAACCATCTCCGATAAGATAAATATCAAAGCCGCAACCGTTATGGGTTTACTCGGAGGAATGGCGGCTGATTTGGATATTTTTATTCGAAGTGCCGGCGACCCGATGTTTGGTTTGATCATGCACCGACATTTTACGCACGGGTTGGGATTTATTCCGATTGCAGCAGTTCTTGCATGGTTTGTATCGCCTCTTTTTAAGAAGTGGTTAAATCGAAAGCAAACGGTTCTGTTTTTTACTGTTGGCTACGCCACGCACGGGCTTTTGGATATCTTTACCAGTTATGGCACCCATTTCCTTTGGCCGTTTTCAAATCATCGAGTGGCATTGAATATCGTTCCGATAATTGACCCGTTTATTACGATTCCTTTAATCGCTTTTGTGATTTTAAGACTTTTCTGGAAAAAGAAACGATCATTGACTTTTGCGGCAATTATCTGGTTTTTTCTGTATGTTTCTGTCGGATTTGTGCAAAATCGGCGTTCGTTGAACGAATTGAAATCAAACTTTGCTAACTATGAGAGGGTGGAGGTTTATCCTACAATTGGTAACTTCACGCTTTGGCGCGGTGTGGTACAAACTCAGGATAAAATCCAAACGTGTGCGATAAAAGTTCCATTCTTCGGAGACGCGTCAAAGGTTGATGGCGGCGAAGTCAAACATTTCAAAACTAATCCATTTCCGAATGATTCTACTGCAGGTTATGATGTTGAACAGTTCAGACACTTTTGTGATGATTTGATTGGTATAAATGCCAACACTGGAGAGTTGATGGATATGCGTTATGCTATGCTTCCGCAGAGTGCGCAAAGCCTTTGGGGAATCAAGTTGCCGAATGACTCGTCGCAACATGTCGAATTTGTGAGGTACAAAAGAGGCGACAAGAAGACGTTTAAAGCGTTCCTTCGCCTCCTTTTCGGAACACACTCTTCTGCTACTCCAAATTAATTCCTTAGTTCTTGATATAAAGTTATACGCTGATATTTTGTAAAGGGAATTTACGTTTCATATTACAGAACTTTGGAGGACTTTATGGATAAACTGTCTAAAGGAATTAATACAGACTTTCTTGATGATATAAAAGGAATTATCACAAAGTCGAAAGCTCAGGCAATTCGTTCTGTTAATTTTTACCGAGTTCAGATGTATTGGAAGTTGGGTGAACGAATTTTCAATGAAGAGCAGGGGAGAAAAAGCCGTGCCGAATATGGTCAATTCCTAATAAAGAACTTGTCCAAACTTTTAGTTGCCGAATATGGGAGTGGTTTTTCAGCTCGACAGTTAGAAATGTGTCGCCAATTCTATCAACTTTATCCAATTGCGAACGCACTGCGTTCGCAATTCAATTGGATTCAATACCGCCTACTCATCCGAATTTCAGATCACGATAAAAGAGAGTATTATGAACTTGAAACAGTAAAAAACTGTTGGACAGGTCGCGAGCTTGAAAGGCAGATAAATTCACAACTTTATGAACGACTACTATTAAGCTCGGACAAAGAGTCGGTTATGGCGATTGCACGTAGTGAGCGGATGCCTGAAAAACCGAATGAAATCGTTAAAAATCCAATGTTTCTGGAGTTTTTAGGATTAAAACAGAACGCTTCGTATTATGAAAAAGATCTTGAGCATGCGCTAATCAGCAATTTGCAGGATTTTCTACTTGAGCTTGGAAACGGCTTTTCGTTTGTCGCACGTCAAAAACGAATCACGATTGAGGATGATGAATTCTTTATAGACCTTGTGTTTTATAATCGCTTTTTACGCTGTTTTGTAATCATTGAACTCAAAACTGAGAAAATGAATCATCGTGACCTTGGTCAGTTACAGATGTATGTCAATTATTACGACCGTTTTGAAAAGTTGTCGGAGGAAAGCAAAACTATAGGGATTTTACTTTGCCCGCAGAAGAATGACAGTGTGGTCGAACTAACACTTCCTAAAAATACGACCATTTACGCATCGGAATATAAATCGATTATTCCAGATAAACAGTTACTTCAGGATAAGCTTAAAGAGTGGGTTGACCAGTTTGACGAAGTTCGTGAAGCTGCAACTCTTTATAAAATTAGTCAGTTTCAAGAACGTCGATAATTGCTTGACCGTTGGTGGTGTCAATTAGTTGCGTTTTTACCTCTTCTAAATCCGATAATGGGAACTCCAGCGAAAAGCGAACGTTGTTGACATATTCGACATTTAAAGTTTTCAGGTTCTTTTCGGAAATGAAACGTCGAATATGACTTTCCATGGAGAAAGGGATTGCTACATGCAGCTGTGCGAGTGGAATCTTTTCAATTAGTTCTGACTCTTCAACTGCTCCCAAAACACCTCCTGAATAGGCTCTCACCAATCCACCGGTTCCGAGTTTGGTCCCACCAAAGTAACGCACGGAAATCGTAACCGCCTCGCCGATATTTTTATTTTTCAAAACTCCGAGCATTGGACGTCCGGCTGTACCGTGGGGTTCTCCATCGTCAGTCATTCCCACTTCGGTTGTACATTCAGGGTCGCCTGCAATATAAGCCCAACAGTGATGTCGCGCATCTGGATATTCTTCTTTAATCAGATTGATAAATTCCATCGCTTCGGTTTTGTTTTTGGCCGGGCTAAGATATGTGATAAATCGGCTGCGTTTGATCTCTTCTTCAAATACGACTGTATCGGTTGGTATAAAATATGTGCTCATAAAGTTCCTCTTTTGAATGGTGTTAAGCTAATGAAAAATAGTGATAAAACAACGTATTACGGTGGCAATAATTGATGATTTAGTTACGTTAGCCGCTCATTAATAAACTAAACCAAAATTCTACTATGAAAAATGATAACATAACTAAGGGTGTGCTTTGCATGCTCGGCTCGGGATTGGCGTTTGCCTTTATGGGAGCTTTTGTAAAACTTGCTGGAGATATTCCGACTTTTCAGAAGGTGTTTTTCCGTAATTCGGTAAGTATGATCGTGGCCTTAATGATGATTCGTAAAATTGGCTTTAAAAATATTCCGCTTTTTGGTCACAAGAGAAATCGCGGCATGTTGGTTCTGCGTTCAATTATGGGTGTCTCAGGCGTCGCATTGAACTTCTGGGCGATTAACCACCTCTTTTTAACAGATTCGACGATGCTTAATAAAATCTCACCATTTTTTGTGACAATCTTTGCCTGGTTGTTTCTACGGGAAAAAATGTCGAGATTGCAGATTCCAGCGACGATTATTGTATTTCTTGGTGCTTTGCTGATTATTAAGCCGGAGTTTAGCATGGATGTGCTACCTGCTTTGGCTGGATTCGGTGGAGCGGCAGCGGCTGGAGCGGCTTATACAATTAT
>DDLT01000078.1 GCA_002340265.1 Lentisphaeria bacterium UBA2565
GTCACTTCTAAAGATGTACGTTGAAACATACAAAACGTCAAGTAAAAAGATATAATTTTTGTCTTCCAACAATGTCCGCCGTGCCATTTATTCAATAATCTCAACAGTTACAAAGATTCGCGAACTATGACAGGATCATGAAAAATAAGTACAACAAAGCCTGACACGAAAACTCCTGAAAAACAGCAGACGAAAAGAAAAGAGAGAGTGTGTGCCCCTGACCAAGGGGCTTTAGGGTTTCCTAATTTAACGTACTGTACACAAATACTTGGTGATATAAATAGAGGATTTTACAGCGATCTAATTCTATATAACAGCACTAACGAAATAAAAGAAAACGAAAACCAGTGTTGGTCCATAACAAAGAAAAAGAAAATGAGCTTGACTTCTGTTCACGGAGAAGGCTGACTTAACAAAGTCTCACCCTGCTAAGGGCAACCGAAAGTCATCCCTCTATACAACACGCAGTTCAAACCCGCTCCCAAACCTCCCCTCCGTGCCGACAAATAAAGGAATTTGTGCTAAGATTATCAGTAATTTCATAATCTTTCTTGAGTCAACGAAGCAGTGGTTGCTTACAAAGTGTGTTTACTATTCTAAGTGGCTTTGCTGGCCGGTGCTCAACTCGTATTCCCTGCTAATCCTACATGGGATCCTAGTCCATTATAAGCTGTGCTACGTGTCAGGTTGCCGGTAGCCATTTATACTCCTTCAACACAACTAGACCCAAGGCGGGGCTCCGAGTCCCCGAAACAGGGCGGGGGTGTCTCAATTTGGTGTCCAACGCGCTAACCATGCATTAAGCTACACTTCCTCTTAAGTAAGCATGAGTTGCTTTTATTTAAGACATTATTAATTATGGCTCACTATGTCTTGTCAAGGTTGATCCTCTGGCTATGCGCAATGATGACGACATAAGAACAGAACAAAGGAGGTTGGAGGGTGTGGCCGCCCCGCTAGGAGAGGGCAGTGAAAACAGTCAGCTACTGCAGAAGCTGCTCTACGAGAATTACACAGGTACAAAACATACCACCAGAGGTGCGGGTAACTTTTGAAACATGTGACGGGTATGTAAAGTAGGTTTAAGTACGTTCGTAAGTCGCTAAGTATTTTATGTAACAAAGAACTCGATCAAGATTTTTCTTATCTTTTTACCATCTCGGTCAATAAGTGCTTTATCCCATAGCAAACCCAGTGGCCAACTCAGTAGATAAGTATTTTATCCTTGTAACCCGCCAAGTCAATAGCCGTTTCATTTTATGACTTATACAATTACCACTGACCTGAACTGTGGAAAAAAAACAGCGAAATTGTTACTTGGTAGACAGGACTATTGTTTCCTTCCAAGACCCAATACTAAAAACAACAACACTAATGATAACAAAAATAGCTATTTTACAGCAGAGCTGCATAGTAGCTCTGCATCTATGGAACTCCCTAAAACAACAAGAGCAGAAAATTTGCAAGAGTTTAAAAATTAGAATACCTGAATCTAATTTAAATCTATTTATAGATAAAGGGGGGAATATATTATCAATAAAAGGGTCAGAGACAATGTTTCCTTGTATTTCTCTGCTTTCCAACTATATCTTAGTATTTTTTAATGTGTTTGCAGGATATCACCAGAAAGACCGTAAACCAGTCTCCATGGCCAGCCCTATTGATCAACTGTTTCCCATATCAAAGAAGCTGGTTGAAAATGTCCAGGAAACTCTACGGAACATCGTTCAAAAGACCATCCAGCGCTGCCTGTCCAAGTTTCCCACCCTCAAAACAGCAGTCGAAGCGAAAGTTGTGAACAAAATCTTTGAAACCAAACGCGACCAGACCATTCAGTTCATCCGACAGTTTCTGGAAATGCAGAAGAAAAGCATTGACGTGGTGTTTGCACCAATCCCCACGCCAGACGAAATAGATCAGTGGAAATCGCAGAAGTTGACTACGAGGGAAGGCCTTAGCAAGACTCATCCATGCATGACATCGAAAACAATGAATCACATGGAGCACCTCGCGGAAAAACTCTACCCTCGGCATCTGGTAACCGAGATTGAAGGTGACGGCAACAGTTCCGCACATACTGCGTTTGTAAACCACAAGGTGAGCATATAACATGGGCGTATGGGAAGGTTCCATTATGGGCACTTGGAACTGTACAGGGTAAAGTTTTTTTTCTTTTCTTAGTCAGGGACGGGGTGTTCTATTTCAGTTTAGATTTTATTTTTCCAAGACATCTATTTATCTGGTTTAGCCAGTTTCAACAGGCTGGAGAAGCAGGCCCAGAATTTTTTGGTGTGTCCAGGTGAGCAGCGCCGGACTAGATAGATCCAATTATAATTCTTGTCATCATCCTCTTTAAAGGACTGTCTAAGACAGCTATGCAACAAATTGTGTAGTTATGAGTCAAGATTTATTGTGTACAGTTTCGTATTGCTTCTTAAACAACAAATGCCATTTGATTTATTCATAGTTTCTCTGGTGTCAAATAACTGGATTGGTGTGTTGCTGGTAGATGGGGGGACCCCCTGCTGAACAGCTGGTGCATACATTTTGCACCAGTTTTCTTCAGCCAATTACAATATGTTGCAAAACTGTAAATTAACCATAACATTGCTTTTTTTAGGAACTGAGACACTAGTAATGAGGATATGTTATCTTTTTGTTATTTAGGAACTTGAGGATATGAAGAATCTAAAAAGGAACGTAGTTCGATGCTTCAACGTGTTGAAAATGAACGTGTGTGACACAGTCCCTCGCTGCATCTTTCATTTCTTCGTCACGCAGTTGGTAGATGACCTTCGCCGCGCCTTGGAGAAGGAGAACTTGGTCGAGTTCTTGCAGGAGAGGAAGGACATCCGGGACAAGCGTGAAATGTGCAGGAAACAGTCCCAGGCTCTGGAGGAAGCGCTGCCACGCACCACTAACGTAGTAGACAAACTGCTCCGCATGAAACAGGGATCCCCAGTAAAAGGTGGCAAGATTTACTGAACTGGAACAATCTTTTCATTTGTTGTCTTTAAGGAAAGTGCCTTACTTAAGAATTTTTGCACGTTTGTTTAATTTGCATCGTTTGGCATGGCATGACTATAAGCTCATTTGTTCCATATCACGGGGATGCGTAGGGTGACAATTCTAATCGTAAATGCTGTTTGAGGAGTACCCGGATGTAGACGGATCATCGTAAATTTTTTAATCCCTTCTCTCAAGTTTTGTGAAACTGTCTGATACTGTTATGAACAGGTACTGAGATATTATCTCTAGTTTACTTGAAAGGTGTCTTTTAGTCTCCCGATTCCCGGTAGCTTATTTCAATTTTAGGGCAAAAATGTGCTGTTTTCCCAAACCAGCATTTCTCGTCCA
>DDLT01000153.1 GCA_002340265.1 Lentisphaeria bacterium UBA2565
CGTCGCCGAATGTCTGCTCCAGATAACGGGCACGAGCCACAAAGTAAAGAATTGCCAAAGTCGAAAGCGCCACGACTGAAGCCACCCAATCAATCATAAAGGATACCGCGATACACGAAACCGTTCCGAAAAGTGCAGCCGACCAGTGATAGTATTTGAAACGCGGACGAAACGAAGGATTTGCACCGAACGATTCCACAAAAGCCGCCAAATTCACCATTCCGTAAGTATATAGGAAAAACATGGTAACAACAGAAGAAACCGCATTCACACCGCCTCCGCCTTCAAGCGAACGTCCCGCCCAGGCAATAATTCCCAAAGTAATCAAAAGTGAAAGAAATAGTGCGCGACGCGGCTCATTCTGTTCACCGGAACCTTTCTTGAATGGACTCAGAATTCGATAAATACGATCCAATGAAAGCGCCTGAAGTACACGCGGAGCTCCGAGAAACGAACCGATAGCACTTGAAGTCGTTGCCGCGAATACACCACCGACAACCAGAAAACCGGCGCCAAACAAGGCATGATTCACCAACACAATATACGGATTATTAATCAACTCTGCACGAGGAAACGCACCACCTGTAATAATCATCTGCGCACCATAAACCAATGTCGCCACAAAAATTGCCAGTAAACTTCCACGTGGAATAGATTTCTGTGGGTCTTTCAAATCACCCGACATGTTTACTCCCGCCATCACACCAGTCACGGCTGGGAAGAAAAGAGCGAAAAGAGCAAAAATATTACAATTGTCAGAAGGTCCAAAGTTTGTCGAAAAAATCTCGGGTGAAAAATTAGCAATCGCACCGCCCATAAATGCGGTAATGGCCGTCAACAGAATCGTTAAAATCAAAAACTGAGCCTTAATCGCCCACTTGGCACCAATCCAGGTGATGAAAAACAGAAAGCCTGTCGCAATCAAGTTGATTGCCAACACGTGTTCTCCCAAAAAAGGAAGCGTTTTTTCAAAAGCCTTGATAAAGGATTCGGTAAAACCGAGCACATAAAATGGAATTGAAAGCGCCTGAGCCAAGAACAGCGTCACACCAATTGACCCACCAAATGCCGTCCCGAGAGTTCGAGAGATCAGAAAGTAAACGCCTCCGCCTTCAACTGGTGTATTGGTAGAAATAGCCGAAAGCGAAAGTCCGGTTGAAAGTGTAATAGAGGTTGCAATAAGTAGAATCAACAACGCATTTCCTACTCCGGCTTTTCCCACGACCTCGCTGGTACGCAGAAACATGATCAAACCGAAAATAGTCAAAATAGATGGCGTAAACACGCCCGAAAAGGTTCCGAAATTATATCCCTGTTTCGAAGAGTCTTCTTTCATATATAAAAATCCAAGTAAATCTATAGTAAGTCAATTGTATTAATGTGGCGCTCAATATAACGGAATCGCAATCGATTGCAAAAACTCCCTAGGAATAACGCTCACTTTGTTCGCTGAACTATGTCGCTACGCTCCTGAATTACGCATCACTTCGTTCGCTGAGTTACGGAACTGTCGTCCCTGAGTTACGCTTCGCTGAGTTATGTAGCGTTCCTGTGTTACGCTTCACTGATTTACGCTTCACTTCGTTCGCTAAGGTACGCTTCGCTGAATTATGTCGCTACGCTCCTGAATTACGCATCACTTCGTTTGCTAGGATCATTCGTATTTTAATTTTTTCTATGTAAATTAGATGTCATCATTTAGTTAATTGATAAACAAGGAGAAAATCGTGAAGTGCGAAAACTTAGATGTATGGCAAAATGCAGTGGATTTAAGTGTGGAAGTTTACGTATACTTTTCAAATTCTCGTGAATTTGGATTTAAGGATCAAATAACACGCTCATGCCTTTCTATTTCAAGCAATATTGCGGAGGGTATGGAAAAAGATTCACAGAAAGAAAAAGTACGCTTTATAAATATTGCAAAAGGTTCGGCGGCTGAATTCATAACACAAACAATAATTGGCCAGCGAGCCACATTTATATCCTCTGAATCCGCAAACGGATGGATAAAAAGAACGAAACTTATTTTATCAATGCTGACTCACCTGCAAACATACTTGAGAAGTAAGCAATAACAATATTAAGCGACTGAAGAAATCCTCAGGAGCAACGCGACATAAATCAGCGAAGCAGTAAATCAGTGAACGTAGTGATGCGTAATTCAGGAGCGTAGCGACATAGTTCAGCAAGCAAAGCGAGCGTAACACAGCAACAAAGTTGCGTAAATCTTAATAATAAAGTAGAAATTTCCGAAAAAAAGTTTCACTTAACTCGGTATTTATTTGAGCGACAAACTTAGTAACAGAGGGGAAAAATGACAGTACGAGTCATTTATTATACTGCAGAGGATTTGGAGAAACACGGAGACCTTGAACTCCGTCGTAAATCTGATGTAATTGAAGATACGGAATTCAACTATAACGATGTCTTTCAACTGAAAGAACAAAAACACGGTTGGCTTCTGACTCCTCTGAACCCGACAGAAAATCCACTTTTTCATAATGAAGAGGTGATTTCTGAAACTACAGTGGTAAAAAATGGTTTCGCTTTTAACAGCGCAACCACTTTTTATAAACTCATCGCCGAGTTTCCACCTGCAGAACGCTCTGCCCAAAATCGTATTTTCTCAATTCTGACTGCCGGAATTGTCGCACTGATTCTTTTACTCGAGTTAGTTCTTGTTATTCTACTACCTGTAATGCAGGAACAAGATTCGGGCAAAGCACAGCGTGTAGCGGTTCAACGTTGCGAGAATGATATCAATACGATTAGAGGAAAACTCCGAACCGACAAAGAAAAGAATAAAGAATTTACAAACGCGGCGATTCTGTTTCTACGCAAAGAGCTGAATCGAGTGACCGACTATTTTCGAAAAAACCGCGATTATATGACTATTGAAGAAATTGAACTGATGCGTTCAAGACTGACCAAGTACAATATCCTAGCTGACAAACTTTCCGGCGAAATTGATTTCGACCAGAAGGTCATTCCTGATGTAAATGGTTGGATTAAGCGCAACTGCACTATCGAAGGGAAGTAATATGAAAGAACTTAATATCCAAACAATTGTTGATAAATTTGAAAACCTAAGCGTCGGCGTAATCGGAGACCTGATTCTCGACAGCTACATCTGGGGAAATGCCAACCGTATTTCACCAGAAGCTCCGGTTCCTGTGGTGCATGTAAACCGAAAAAACCACGCCCTCGGTGGTGCTTCCAATGTGATTAACAACATCTGCTGTCTAGGCGCAAAATGTCGCGCTTATGGTGTAGTTGGAAATGATAAGAATGGTAAAGAACTTACCGAAATGACCAAGGAGCTCGGTTCTGCAGTAGACGGAATCATTGCCGACGGCACGCGTTGCACAACGGTAAAAACTCGCGTTCTTGCAGGAAACCAACAGATTGTTCGAATTGATGAAGAAGACACTCATTTTCTGAGTAACGACGTGAAACAACTGCTTATCGACAAAGTCAAAGCAGATATTGACAACGGACTGATTCAGGGACTGATCTTCGAGGATTATGCAAAAGGTGTTCTAGATCCGGCAATGGTTCAGAATTTAGCTGACTACGCAAGAGCTAATGGCGTATTAACAGCAATGGATCCGCATCCTCGCCACAATATGAACATCAAGAATCTTACCTTTATTACGCCAAACCGAATGGAAGCATTCGCGATGGCCGGAGAATACTTCAAAGAAGGTCTTCTGCCGATTACAGACGATGCACCGCTTATGAAAGTTGGTGAAATTCTGAGTGCAAACTGGTCGCCTGACATGCTACTGATTACACTTGGAGCGCACGGAATGAGTCTTTTCAGAAAAGAACAGAATGTCTTCCACATTCCAACTTTGGCAAAAGCAGTATTCGATGTATCCGGTGCCGGTGATACAGTGATTGCCACTTTGATGCTTTCTCTACTCGCAGACTGTAACGGAGAAGAAGCGGCTCGAGTAGCCAATCGTGCGGCAGGAGTTGTAGTAGGTTGCGTCGGGACCGTTCCGAT